>QIDJ01000137.1 GCA_003228395.1 Flammeovirgaceae bacterium | reverse complement strand
CAGTATTCTATTGCTTTATGTTTTTCAAAATTATCGAGGTTTGTTTTGGTAGAAAAAAAATTACCGACTGACATGCTGAATCCATCTGCAAGCAGGTTGGCAAATCCGAAAATCAACACCCATTGTATGTCTGCATTGGCCCCTGCGGCTCCTGCAACCACTGCAAAAGTGGTTACCGCGCCGTCGATTCCGCCATACACAAATTCAGAGATATATTCCTTTTTAAAAAAGCGTAATTTTTTACCCAGGTGCAGTGATCCTTCATCAAATGTTCTTGCCATCAGTATGCTAAGGAAATGATTTCGTTCATTGAAATATTTGAGGTCAATATAGGAAGTAATTTTTTAACTTGGGATTATTTTTAAAGAGATATATGCCATGAACCAGAAAAATATGAATATTCCCATTTCCAGCCAGGGTACAAACGTATCAGCGATACTGACAGACCCCGAAAATGCAACGGCCATGGTCGTGATGGCACACGGTGCAGGGGCTGGAATGACCCACCCGTTCATGGAGTCGGTTGCAGCGCTTATGTATGCACGCAATCTGGCTGTATTGCGTTTTAATTTTCCGTATATGGACGAAGGTAAAAAAAGGCCGGATCCAATGAAAAAAGCCGTTTCTGTGATTGATGAAGTCATCCGATTTGCTGGATCGGAATTTGATTATCCACTGTTTGCCGGAGGTAAATCGTACGGAGGCCGCATGACGTCATGGGCAATAGCTGAAAACCCTGATCTACCTGTACATGGGCTAATATTCTGGGGGTTTCCATTGCACGCCCCGGGGAAACCTTCCAGCGAACGCGCCGAACATCTGAAGTCTTTACCTTTACCCATGTTGTTTCTGCAGGGAACACGCGATACACTGGCTAATCCGGAATTATTGACTCCACTGATTAAGGAAATACCGAATGCCAGTCTTTTTATGGAAGAAGGCGCTGATCATTCGTTTCATGTATTAAAGCGCAGCGGCAGAACAGATAAAGAAGTATTATTGAACATTTCAAATAAGGTTGCAGCGTGGATCGGTAACAGGCTGTGAAAAGCAGGGCTTTTTAGTAAAAACCACTGGCACAAGTATCCGCTTGTGCCCGGATCTAAATATTGCCCGGTTTTAGTTTTTATAAATGCATGGAAAGCATGAAATGGTTCAGCAAAGTGTTTTATTTAAATCCTTTATTTACCGTGTCAGCCGGTAAATCAGTAAGGCGCTTCTTTTTGTGAGTTCTTCAAATGAACGTAGATCCATCCATTCCTCGGGGGTATGCCCGTTTTTTCCCATGGCGCCAAGGCCATCGATGCCATCCGTATAATCCGCTACAAACGAAATGTCTGCTGCCCCGCGTTTTAACGGGTCATAAGCTACCACTTTACCCCTGTCCATATCCGTACTGACCTCACTGAGCACCTCCATAACCATTTTGTTGCCATCCGTTGGTGGCATAGCCGGATAACTGTCCCAAAATGTTATAGTGGCATCTGTTACAGGAAGATGATCTGCTACAATCGTACGCATGGTGTTTCGCGCCATCTCTTTTTGCTCTTCCGAAATAAACCGCAAACCGCCGGTTACGATCACCGTCTGGGGAATCACATTAGACTTTCCATAGGCTTCGCCTTTAAAATTTGTATCATCATAATCAACAAACGTTCCGCCGAGAATCACACCGGGATTGAACGTAAGATATTCAACTTCGCTGAGTTGGTCGTAAAACCCGTGCAGTATTCTTGCGGTTTCAAAAATAGCTCCGGCCCCGTTTTCATTACCGAATATGCCCGAACTGTGTGCACGTTTGCCTGAAACTTCCAGCTTCCATCCGCTCGAGCCGCGCCGGGAAATGGTAATTTCATCAAATGCGGTAGCGCCCTCGTACCCAAGGGCAATATCGCTGCGTTTGGCAGCATCAATGATCGCCTTGCGGCTCACCGAGAGCGGTTTGCCTGTTTCCTCTTCATCGCCATGCAGCGCTACGATTATCTGTGATTCATCAAGTACACCGGCTTCAAACAACGCTTTCAGGGCATATAGCATGATCACGTTACCCCCTTTCATATCTTCAGCGCCGGGGCCGATAGCAATCGTGTCCTGATCGACATAACTCTGAAAAGGGCTGTCCTTTTCAAAAACAGTATCAAGATGTCCGATAAGCAGCAACCTTTTACCCTGTGTACCCTTGTGTTCGGCAAACAAATGTCCTGCCCGGTTCATTTCCTCAGGCATATCGACCCAACTGGTTTTGAAACCCAGCTCACTGAATGCTTTATCGAATTCAACTCCAACAACCCGTACCCCATCCAGGTTCATGGTGCCGCTATTGATATTGACCACTTTTTCAAGAAATGCGATGGCGTCGTTATTATTCTTTTCAACAATGGCAAGTATTTTCTTTTCCTGTTTATTCGGTTTTTGAGAATAAACATTTTGTAAGAGGCTGTTTAGCATAAAAATACACAACACAGCAATTAAATGCTTCCCAAAACAGAATTTGATATTCATAATAAAGGTTTTTAATCGAAAATTGAGTTAATTAGTTGATTTGTGCAATTATAATTCGTTTTTTTCAATTAAAATTGAAGTTGTTATGAAATTAAAATATAAAATATTAGCAGGTATTATCGCTGTTTTGGTAGTGATACAATTGTTCAGGATTGATAAAAATATTCCGGAAGTTGATCCGAAGATAGATTTTATAACAGTTTCAAATGCTCCGCCGGAAATCGGAAGTCTGATGAAATCTTCATGTTACGACTGCAATTCGTTCGAAACAAGCTACCCATGGTATTCAAACATTTCACCGGTTTCATGGTGGCTGAAAGCGCATATTAACGATGCCCGCGAAGAGCTTAATTTTTCTGTGTGGGGAAGTTATTCCATCAAGCGCAAAGACCACAAGCTGGAAGAAATAGCGGATGAAGTTAACGAAGGCCATATGCCGTTACCCAGCTACCTGATCCTGCATCAGCATGCAAAACTTGACGATAAGCAGCAGGATTCATTTGTTAACTGGATCAATCGTTACAGGCAGGAGTCACAATGAGTGCGTCAAACAGATAGATAAATAAAATAAAGTGTGAGAATTGGTGTACTTTTAGGAATACTGATTGGTTATAGCTCGTACGCGTATAGCCAGCAATCGGTTGGATACCTGAAACGCTATCCCCCCGCAGCCTATCAAGCGGGGTCATCCGTATATCATCTTGAAATCGATTCGCATGATTTGATCTATTTTGCCACAAACCAGGGGCTTGTTGAATATGACGGCGAACGCTGGCAAATAATTACCGGTAGTGAATATGCCGATATAAGATACATTGATCAGGGACCGGATTCAATCCTCTATTTTGCCGGCAATAATGATTTTGGATATGTTGATATAGATTCAAGCGGTAACCTTTTATATTATTCCCTGGCGGATTTCTTAAAACTGGAAAAAACAAAATTGGGAGAAATGTGGCAGGTACAGTTTGTAAATGATAACATCTATTTTCAATCGTATAACGGCATTTATAAATGGGATAAAAACAAGATTGAAATTATCAATCTAAAGGATTCATATATTTTTAATATTGAAAACAGGCTTTATGGTGCCAGTTTTGCTACACTCAAATTCGGCCCGATCGAGGGCGACTCCATCAATCCCGTCAAAAATTATCAATTGTTGAATGACGCTGTATTTCAGGTATTTCGAAGTGGTCCTGAAACCTACCTGATTGCAACCTCCGAAAACGGTTTGTTCTGGTATGATACCCGTATGAATGAAATTTCCAAATTTGAATGTGAAGCAGATAAATATTTAATTGATAACTATTTTTTTGACGGTATCAGGTTAGATGATAATAACCTGGTATTCGGAACATGGGAAGGCGGTATAATTTTAATAAACCACGAAGGTGAAATACTTAAAAAAATCGACAAAAGCAGCGGACTGCTGGCCGATATGGTGTATCACCTGGCCGTAGGAGATGATGACAACCTGTGGCTGGCCACAAGTGACGGAATTGCCAAACTGGACGTTGATTCCCTGCATATTTATTTTAAAAACAGCTTTGATACCAGTGATGACCAGGTATTTATCCGTGAAGTAGTGGTTAGCGAGGATGAGGATGTATTTCATACCTGGTACCAAAAGCCAGCTGACTATGAAACAACACTGTCATTCGGCTTTTCTCCGGATATTCTGGCATTTTACTATGCCTGTCCGGATTTTGCAGGTGAGAATGCAGAATATTCAGTGTTATTGGAAGGTTTAGAAGAATCGTGGAGTTCCTGGAGCGGGGAATCCAAGAAAGAATATACACGGCTTAGCGAAGGAAACTATACCTTCAGAGTGAAAGCCAGGGATTTAATAGGGCGGACAGCAAAAGAAGCACGCATGCATTTCACAATAAATACACCCTGGTATGAAACACCCGTCCGGTATATCTTTGCATTACTATTAATCGGGGTCACCGCCATTGGGTTTGTTAAATACCGCACCAACCGTCTTCAAAAATTAAATGCCCATCTGGAGGCTACGGTTGAAAACAGAACCCGGGACTTACTTCAACAGCAGGAACGGCTAAAAACAACAAATGCTGAACTATTAAATTCCAACAACGAGCTGGATAGTTTCGTATATCATACTTCTCATGACCTCAAAGCCCCCCTCAAGTCAATCCTTGGGCTGATTAGCTTGTCAAAAAATGAAATTGACAACAACAATGACATGGAACTGTACCTGGAAATGATGGAAAAAAGCATCCACAAGCTGGAAGAATTTATCTCCTCCATCATCGAATATTCCCTGAATATAAAAGCCGAAATTGATCATATTGAGGTTGATTTTGATGAGATCATTGATGAATCGCTCGAGCAGCTCAATGAATACAGAAACCTGAAGGATATTGATATCCAGCGAAGTATAAAAATCAACTATCCTTTTTATTCAGATCCGAAACGGTTAAAAATTATATTTAATAACCTGATTACCAATGCGGTGAAATACCATGACTTCACGAAAGAGCGCCCGTTTGTAAAAATTAACATTGTTCAGGAAAACAATCATGTAAACATCCGGCTAGAAGATAACGGAAGAGGTATTGACTCCAAATTCCATGAGAAAATTTTTGAAATGTTCTTTCGTGCCAGCGAAACATCAACCGGCTCCGGCCTCGGATTGTATATTGTAAGACAAACAATTAATAAGTTAAATGGCCATATTTCAATGGAGTCAGAATACGGAACCGGAACCACCTTCATAATCAATCTTCCAAATCTGAGTTAATGCTTTTTTCTTTTCGCACTGCATCGTATCATTACATCATTACGAAATTTTACATTCCTAATTACACATCAGATATGAAGAAAATCCTTTGCCATTGTGTAGTTATTATTTTGTTCTCATTAAGCGCGTGTGATTCAGAAGCCCAAAATGTATTTCAAAATACGATATTTCATAATGTAGTACATCTGTCAAAAAAAGAATTCAATTCCGCCAAAAATGTTAAAAATATTATTCTTATGATTGGCGACGGCATGGGCATTGCGCAGGTGCATGCCGGCCTGACAGCAAACAAAGGGCAATTAAACCTTCAAAACTGCACCCACACCGGGTTTATCAAAACGTATCCTTCAGACGGCTTTATCACTGATTCTGCGGCAGGGGCCACAGCTTTTGCCTGCGGGGTAAAAACGTATAACGGCGCCATAGGTGTTGATGCTGACGGTAATCATGTGCCAACCATTCTGGAGCTGGCCGAAGCTAATGGAAAACGTACCGGCCTGGTAGCCACATGCCGGATAACGCACGCCACACCTTCAGCCTTTATTGCACATCAGTCACAAC
>QIDJ01000039.1 GCA_003228395.1 Flammeovirgaceae bacterium | reverse complement strand
CCACTGCAACAAGTTCAAAATTCTGACTGTACCAGAACCCGATGGATAACACCAGAAGGAAAAGTGGTAAAAACAGTTTTTTGAGCATGTGCAGATATATTCAGATAATTTTACAATTTATAAAAAATCATTTTTAATCTTATCAATAATCATCTGTAAATTTTAATAAATGTCATTGGCAGATACTAATGCCTGTCACTTGTGCTCTGATTTGTTTGGTTTAGCTTAGCTTAGCTTAGCTTCCTGCTTGAAGGAGCAATTTCACCAGTCTTTACTTGTTGGTTTTTCGAACACGGACCTCAAAAGCATTGGCCGGGTTGCGTACAAGGAGTTGTGTGAGTTCCTCTTTCGTAAATCCTGCATCCTGAAGGGCCGGAATCAACGCATTGAACAAGGATGTATAACCCCTGAAGTTTCCTCCGTCCGGTTCTCCCGGTGTGTACCATCCGGCATCGTGCGAAACGAGCGTCCGGTGTAACAATTCGTTTGCTTTCAGGTTGGTAATCATCTCCACGTATTCCGTTGTATTGTCATCAGAAAGTCCATCAAGGCTGATCCATACGCCTTGCTTTGCAGCCCGTACATGTGTGCCCCAATCTGACTCAGATTGGGCATGAACCCATATAAAAGCGCTGGCCGCCACGTTTTCACGCGCAAGTATGTCGAGTTCCTCAAAGGCTGGCAGGGCCGGGCCGGTGTGTGAAGCAATGGTTAACCCGGTATTTAGATGCGTGATGGCTGCTGCTCTGACTAATTTCTTGTGCAATTCGGAAAGTTTACCCGGGTTTACGCCTGTTTTGATAAATCCGGGCTTTATTCCGGTTCCATTAATCCCGTCCTGCCATTCCCGGGTCCATCTTGTGGCAATTTGTTCAGCAGTTTCAATAAATGCATGAGAGGGAAGGTACTTGTTGTTTACCGCGCCGTAGTATCCGGTGTTGGTTAAAATGTGTAATCCACTGGAATCAGCCAGCATCTTTAACAGCAACGGATCCCTTCCCAGCCAGGCGGGTGTACAGTCAATGAATGTGGAGCATCCGGAATCCCTGACATCACGTAAATAGGGCAGCACTTTTTTTATAACTTTTTCTCGATTCCACCTGTCGTAGCCGGTGCTGTCCGCTCCGATAAAGTCCACTAAAATATGCTCATGAATCAACGATTTACCCATTTTGCCCGCCGGCACCTGCCCCTGAACAGTCATAATGAACCCCTCGCTTGCCGGTTGTGTACATTTTGTAAACAGCAGAAAAAGCGCGAAAGCCAGAAGTGAAATTTTATGCATATATTGTATCTTCTTTAGTTTGTCATCCAGTCAGGATCAGCCTCGCTGACGGCCAACCCCACCATCGAATCTGCCGTTCCATAATACAGGTACCATTTCCCTTTGTAATAGACCAATCCTTCAATAAACGTAGTACCTGCTTTATACTGCCCGGTGATTTCATGGGGTAAATCCGGCCTTATGAATGGAATATCCAGCCTGCCTATCAGTCTGGCAGGATCATTTTTATCAAACAAAGCTTGTCCTCCGCTGTAGGTCCCTTCGGGTATCGTAGCATCGGCATTGGGCCCTTCATCATTTTTTCCATTGTAAAACAGAAGAATCCCGTTTTTGGTTAATAGAGCCGGAGGCCCGGGCTCAGTCAGCCGGCTGTCAAACTTGTTTGACCTTCGCTTCATTACCTGGAGCAGCGACTCGTCTTCATTCAGTAAAGGGTACCAGTCTGTCAGGTTTTCCGAATGTGCCAGGTTTACGAATTCCTCCCCCCAGTACATCCAGTACTTCCCATCGATTTTAGTTGCGATAAACCCGCCATTTTTCATTTCAGTTACTACAGAACCTGATTTGCTCCAGATATTCAAAAATTTTCCTTCGTATGCGTCTTCAAACACAGGCCCATGTTTTTTCCACTGATAAAGGTTTTTCGAAGTTGCTGCCGACAATCGTGCTGTTTCCCTGTTCCAGCTCGTGTACAGCATCAGGTACGTACCATCCGGCAGTTCTACCACACGCGGATCTTCCACACCTCCGGGGTAGTCCCACTGCAAATGTTCACTCGAGTCAGGATAAAACACCGGTGTGTGAAATTTCTCAAAATGGATTCCGTCTGTGCTTGCAGCCAGCCCGATCCGGGAAGTCCTGCCTCCCAGACGTGCGCCCGGGTTATCCTCTGCGCGGTACAGTACGTAAAGGGTGTCGTTTCGTACAATTGCTGCAGGATTAAAAACATCTGCCTTCTGCCAATGCACCTCTTTATGCAATACGGGATCAAAAAAGGTAAAGCTGGAATCTGAAGTCAAAACCGGGTTCTCAATGGGTTTTTCAAATCCAGTCAGCCAAATTGATTCTTCTTTTGGTGTGCAGGCTATAAAAAGCAACGCCAGCAGCAAATATCTGACGTGATTCAAAACAGGAATATCAGAACAGGAGGCTTTACCGGCCCTATAAAATGAAGTCATAGATACCATTTTTGGGTTCATATAATATATTTTACACAATTCTAACTAATCAGGCATTTCCGTCCTACACATACAATGAATATACAACTCCCCTTGGTTTTTGCATTGATTTTGTGTTTCGTTATCTGTTGCGTCTTTGTTGTGGCTTTTTAATCTCCAGTTCTTCTGACAATGTTGCTTCACCTAAACTGATCTCCACCGTATATTTTCCTGGTCGCAGATAATACTTGTCGTTGTCTGCTTTTTTAACCTTCACCCTTTCTTTTTCTTTTTCTTTGGCGTTTTTATTGATTTCCTCCTCATAGGGCGAAACAACATTTTTTTCTATTGTTAAATCGTAGGAGGCATAATTCAATCCTTTGTCAGAAGCGTGATTGAATGAATATAATACCAGGCCGTCCTGCGATTTAACAATGATTTTAGATTCTCCACCCGTGCCGGAATAAAAGGCAATGCTAACGGAGGGCTCAAAAAACCCGGAACCCCCGAAACTCCTTGCACCCCATCGTGTTGAAAGGTTTACTGCATCTATGGAAAACATATACAGATTCTTAGCCAGAATTTCAGCATTCAGCTTCTGGAGATGCTGCACACCGGCAACCCAAAAAGAGCGTCCGTGCGTGCCCAGCACCAGGTCGTGCTCCCTGGGGTGGATTACCAGGTCGTGTACCGGCGCAGATGGTAAGCCGCCATCCATTGCAATAAACGACGCGCCTCTGTCAAGCGATACATACACGCCATGGTCTGTGCCCACATATATCACATTTTCATTTTCCGGATCTTCCCTGACTACATTCACCGGCTCCGCAGGTAGATCCAGACCTATCTGTTTCCAGGTTTTCCCGTAATTTTCAGAAACATACACAAGCGCCTCGAAATTATCCCAGCGGTATCCGTTGAGTGAAGCATATACACGGCCTTCCATGTACCGGCTGGCTTCCACACGGCTTACCCAGAAGTCGTCGGGAAGCGTTCCGGATAACTTTGTCCAGGTATATCCTGCATCTTTCGACACATGAATCAGCCCGTCGTCAGAGCCAACGTAAATCAGGCCGAATTTAAGCGGTGATTCCGTTATGGTGGTGAGCGTACCGTACGGCACGTTTCCTTCTTTGCCGCCTTTGGTCAGGTCACCGCTTAGTTTTTCAAACGTATTGCCCTTATCCATCGACCGGTTAAAGTAATTCGATCCGAAATACACGATGTCCTGGTTGTGTGAAGAAATCGTAATCGGTGACTGCCAGTTCCACCTGTATGGCCGCTCACCCAGGTCGTGCCGGGGTGTAATGAATTTTCTTTCACCGGTTTCGGTATTTACCCTTGAGTAAAACCCGAACTGGGACCCTGTATAGACCGTTTGATTATCCCGGGTGTCTATAGCCACCTGCATACCATCACCGCCAATGATCATTTTATAGGGATATTGACCGGAAGCATGCCAACGGGTACTGTACTGGTAGGTATGCGGGCCAAACCATACGCCGTTATCCTGAAGCCCTCCGTAAATGTTATAGGGTTTTGCCATATCCACATTTACCGAATAAAACTGACCTACAGGAATGGAATTGCATTTATAGTATGACTTCCCATCGTCATAGGTAATGTTAAGACCCCCGTCATTGCCATTAATAAAATGTCCGCTGCGCTTCGGGTTCAACCATAACGCCTGATGGTCGCCGTGTTGATTGGAGCCATTGATGTTGTTCCAGGTTTTGCCGCCGTCATCTGAACGAAGCAGGGGAACACCCAGTATATAAACCTTTTCCGGGTTTTGTGTGTCAATCCTGATTTCACCGAAATAATAGCCGTATGAAAAATAGAGATTATCGATATAATCCCCGTGGGTTTTGTGCCACGATTTCCCGCCATCATCCGAGCGATAAACCTCCGCGCCCTTTACAGGCGTATCGAAAAGCAGGCTGTTGGCATTTTCAAGGTATTCAACCAGTGCAATGGGTTGTATTTTCCCGCTTTTTACCATGGCTTTTACGCGCTTCGCCGCGTATTTTTCAGGAAAACGGTTGTCCTGAAGAAATTTCTGAAGGTCTTCGTCAGATATTTTTAAAAAATCATCACTTGTAATGTCGCGTAACTTCTCTTTGGTTACAACGTCTTCTTCTGCTTCCTCTTCCTTCTCTCTACGATCCTGGTTGTCGAGTATGGCATACACGGTTTGTGGATTGGTGACTGCCACGGCAAGCCCGATGCGGCCCGCGCCGCCGGTAACCGGAAATCCGCTTTCTACGGTGGTCAGCTTTGTCCAGGTGCTGCCTCCATCGGTACTTTTATAAATTCCTGATCCTTTTCCCGATCCGGTAAATGTCCAGGCATGCCTGATTCTTTCCCATGCGGCTGCATACAGCACATCGGGATTTTGCGGATCCATCACCAGGTCAATGACGCCTGTAATGTCATTGATAAACAGGGTTTTAGTCCAGGTTTTACCACCGTCGGTTGTTTTATACACACCCCGTTCCGGATTAGTGGAGTATAGATGCCCCAGCGCTGCCACCCAAACAATGTCCGGATTTCCGGGATGTATGATGATCCTTCCGATGTGGTGGGATTCTTCAAGGCCCAGATGTTGCCATGTTTCTCCCTGGTCCGTAGATTTATAGATTCCGGAACCCGGGTAGGAAGACCTGCTCGAGTTGTTTTCGCCTGTGCCCACCCAAAGTGTTTCGCCATGTTTCCAGTCAACGGCAATATCGCCGATGGACATGGTCATTTCACTGTCGAACAGGGGAGTGAAATCAGCTCCGTTGCTTACGGTTTTCCATAATCCACCCGAAGCGTAGGATACATAAAAAATACTGGGGTCGTCCGGATTGGCGTCAATATCCGTTACGCGTCCGCTCATAATGGTCGGGCCTGCTGATTTGAATGCTACATTTTTTACAATGGATGTTTCAAGCATTCGCCGGCGTTTTGCATAACCCTCACTTCTGACTGAAGCAAGGGTAGCGGCAGGCGACTGGCTTGCGGTGGATTTTTGTTTTTTTGATCTGCGTTGCGCAGCAACTTCATGATTGAAAATAATGAAGATCATACTAAATGAAAGTAGAAGCGTAATAAACTTTTTCATATTTCTATCCGGTTAAATGTTTGATTAGCGTGTTAAAGATTCGTAAGAATTGCCGAAATTCCAAACCTTTAATTTAAGTGGTTAATAGCGTATATTTCCGGTATGAATCTCGATATTTCCTCACTGGTTGCAGTGGCAAAATCAAGAATTGATTCGTATATATACCCCACGCCGTTGGAATATTCCCCGGTTTTATCTGAATATTCCGGATGCAATGTGTATTTAAATCTTGAGAATTTACAGGTAACCGGGTCATTTAAAGCCCGTGGCGCTCTAAATAAGGTATTGCAGCAGTCT
>QIDJ01000387.1 GCA_003228395.1 Flammeovirgaceae bacterium | reverse complement strand
GGAGGAGCCCGGAAACTGGTGTTGTCGGTATGGGGAGCGTGAGACGGATGTTAATAATTATATAATTAATTATATAATTAATGGGACGCCCTGCTTATTTTGCTTTCATGTAAAATTAGCAAACCCTGTGTGCGAATAACCCTGCCATGACGATACCCAATCAGGGTTTGGCTTCAGGAGTTTATCTCAAAAGATCAATAAATCGTCATTCCCTGGTCGAAACGTCTGCTCAGACTCAATCAGACGCCCGGTTCATACACCGGAATACGCACTGACCTAAAACCGCAGCCCCAGGTCGAGTCCCAGCAGGTCATTCTTTAACGTGATGTCGTCATTTTTATTGGCAATATCCACCAGGCCGCGTTGATAAAACAACCCGACAAAAAAAGAGGTGGTTACGCCAAGTTGCTTGTCCCAGCCGGCCCCGAAGTAAAAAGAGGAATCAAAAAAATTAAAATCTTTAACCCGGTTATCATTTTTATTAATTCCTTTCCAGTTTACCAAAAAATCCAGTGTAAAGCCCGGCTGAACATAAATCTTCGAATCCACTCCGATATTATTCGTGTATAATTTCAGTGTTAATGGAATTTCGATGTATTCCAGGCTGTACTGCTCCGCATCCGACTCGCCGGTATTGAGGTTTTCCGCAGCGAAAGTCACTTTACGCAGGCTGTATAAGGCGCCCGTGCTGAAAAAGTAATTGTCTGACAGGCCAAAATCGGCTGTCAGGCCGAAAGTAAACCGTTTATCGTCCCGCGTATTTTCGATGGCGATGGAGTCTGCATGGGAAACAAATCTGTTGAATGTGATTGTAGGGCTGAACTTTACACCCAATCTTACAGATTGGGAAAAAGAGGGCGCATGTAATCCGAACAGAAATGCCAATACGATACAGCTAACTGTTTTCATCCGCATGAAAATACAACAAGCTGTAATTCTTCTCAAATAAATTAACGGCTATTTCCTGCCATCCATAAGCAGGTATGTAGTTTGCGGCCTTTTTGCCAATTCATTATATTGCTGCTTTTACACTCATATAAGCAGTTAGCCGCTGTTTGGGCAACTTTTGCTGAAAAGGATATGGTTTTATTTTGAGGTATTTATCGACCCGGATGGGGACACTCATCTGTATTATGAACTGGAAATAAATGAAAACACGGAAAAGTTACTCCCGGAATACAACTGGGTATGGAAAGCTCCGGCAGATGATGCCTGGAGGCAGTTCAGATACGACAGTATTACCCGGCATGTAAATAACCTGCTCGTTCCGGAAGCAAAAAAATATAACAAACAGATTTCTGCCGCCGTGTTCCCCAGGGATCGTATATTTGCAGGGTAAATGATACGGGTATTTATCATCCTGATATGCGTATTTTTGTTGGCGGGTTGCGGATATTATTCCATATCCACATGCCCGTCGTATGGATTCTATAAATCTGAACCCAGGGAAGGCAGCGGAAGATTCAAGGGCTATAAACGTGAATCTAAAAGAGGTGGCTATTCAACCCGCACGTATATTTCCGCTCAAAACCAGATGAGAAAGCGGAAAGTAAAAAACACATTACGCGGCTATTAAGTACCGGTTTGATTTAAACCGTAATCCTCGACCGCAGTCAGACCATTGGCGTGGTAGAAGCTGTAACCGCCGATCTTGTGGCAGCTATAACCGCAGCATGCATTTTTTGAATTTCCGGATCCAATACATTGCTCAGGGAAGTGGGTTTTGTCAATGCAGCAATTCGTTTTGTCGCTTTTCTGAAAACTTCTTTTGACCGAAATGCTTCTTCGGTCAGTTCACAAACCTCGATCAGGCTTAACAACATGAGATCCCGGGGTTCGGGTTCTGTCTGACCCATGATGATGTCCTGTATTTGGGCTCGTACTTTATTTTCAGGTACAGGATTATCCGTAGGATATTTAAAATACGGAATAACCCATAATATCTTACCTTTTTCCCGTCTCAATATACCTTTATCGATTAACTCCTGGAGTACGATCTTTTTTATGTTTTTTGCGTTGGCATTGAAAGTGCCGATCCAGAAACCAACGGTTTTCTCATCTTTTAAATTTTGTATAGCCTGAATTGATTGATCCAGAATAGGTTCCTCAGTATCAGGCTTACCTGTAATCGTTACAATTTTCTTCTTTAATTCAATTTTACCCAGTATGGCCAGGTCCATCAAAATAGCGCCTGCAAAGCCATTGTATAAATATGTTGTATCTGTAACAAACCGTCCCTTATCATCATCAAGGGCGATCAGGAGAAATTGCTCAATCAAATTCAGTTTCATGACCTTTATTTTTAATTATCCGCTTAAACCTACCATGATACTGAAAGAAAGGTACAAAATCTTATGAATAATTATAATATTTCGAAATCCCTTTTCCATTTCAAAAATTGCTAAAAACAGACTTTTATTTTATAATCAACTGATAATCTATTGGTTAGTTCGGGATATGAAGTTATTTGGCTGCCCAATGTTTAAGTCGTTCAAAATTGCATTTTCTGTAATTTTCATGTTTATTTCATAAATCGATACCCCGGTTTACTGTTTATAAATAATGTTAATCGCCAGGCTTAATACTAAAAACTACAGAATTATGTTTATTTGCTGAGATGACCTTTTACAAAACCATAATCAAAATACCGGCATTCGTATCGGTGGTATTCTTCCTGAGCGAATGTGGCGCTGATTGTGATCTTCCAGGCGAAATAGAACAATTAAAAGAAGATGTTCGCATTGAGCGGCTCGAGGATACTTTGTTCCGTTCAGAATCTGTAGAGGACGTGCTGGCATTTCTTGCCCTTCACCCCATACTGAAAAAGGAATTTCTCGGCAGTGATCAGTATCCCGGTGATACGGTGCTTGCCGAAATTCTGTTCAGCCGGATTTCCAATCGGGATATCGCCGTATTGCTGGAAGAAACGCGGCGTGTTTTTAGCGATATGCACGATCTGAAAGCTGATTTTGAAGAAGCTTTTGCTTACATGAAGAATTATTTTCCAAATACGAAAATCCCTAAAATACAGACGCTCGTTACCGGTTTTGGCTCCAGCGAAATGTATGTTTCCGATTCGCTGATCATCATCGGGCTCGACTATTATATTGGCCCGGATGCTACCTTCAGACCCAACAGCTATCCGAATTATATCCTCAGACGATACCAGAAGGAATACATCTTGCCTGCGGTAATGCTGCTATTGTCAGACAAATACATCGCAACCGATTATGCAGATAACACTATGCTCGCCGACATGGTTTTTTATGGCAAAAAATACTATTTCACAAAGAAAATGCTGCCATGCACACAGGACAGCCTGATTATCTGGTACACAGGACGTGAATTGACGGATGTAGATGAAAACCAGCACATTATCTGGGGTAATTTTATTCAAAATGAGCTGCTTTTTGAAACCAGCCATATCATCAAGGAAAAATTTATGGGCGAAAGGCCTAATACCTATGAGATATCTGCGGTGTGCCCGGGCCGGATCGGCGCCTGGGTCGGATGGGAAATAGTCAGGAAATACATGGAAGACCATCCGGAGGTTTCACTGGCCGGCCTGATGAGTGAAAAGGATGCCATGCGTATTTTTAAGGCATCTAATTACAAGGGGAAGGCACCCGGTTTGTTTTAATATCCTAAGGAAAATCAGGTAACAGCCCAAATCTGTAAATCACAAAAATTGTATATTGATAGTAGATATAACGCATTTTAAACGAGCAGAAAAAATGACAGATTTTATAAACACACTGAGATCTGAATTTGAAAAAAATGCAAATGCCGGAATCGCAGCCGGGCAAAAAGCGTATATGAAAAATCAATTTGAATACTATGGAATTAAAACCCCGCTTAGACGAAAAATTCAGAAATTCTTTTTGACAAAAGAATATTTACCACCGAAAAGTGATTTGGATAAAATCGTGAAAACGCTATGGAGTAAACCGCAACGGGAATACCAGTACTTCGCACAGGAATTAGCCTATAAATACACGCGTCAATTTGAGAAAAGTGATGTTTCACTTTTTGAATTTATGGTTACCCATAAATCGTGGTGGGATACGGTAGATTTTATTTCTGTCAAATTGATGGGCGAATATTTTAAAATTTACCCCAATCAAATAAAGAAATACGTAAAAAAATGGATTGCTACTGAAAATATGTGGCTGCAAAGATCTGCAGTACTGTTCCAACTCAATTACAAAGCGCATGTTGATACCGGGTTGCTAACGTTCACAATTAATTCGCTTCTGGGCAGCAAAGAATTTTTCATCAATAAGGCCATCGGCTGGATGTTGCGGAGTTACAGTAAAACAAATTCGAACTGGGTGGTTGATTTTGTACAAAAAACCGAACTTGAAAATTTAAGCAGGAGAGAAGCATTGCGGCTGATTCAATAAAATTCCAAAACCTGCCTGGGTCCTGCTTTACCGATCAATATCTGCTTTTATCTTTAGGAAAAATGATTAAATGCGTAAATGATAGAATGCGTAAATATTTATTGTGCCAGTGTAAAATTTCAATAATCTAAGCATTTAACATATTAGCATTTAAAGCAATCATTTATAAATCCATTTCTAATAAAAATTGCAGGACTAGCCCCCATTAATCACATATCAGGAGTATCCGTAAGCACATGAATCAGCTCACTGACCTGCTGCTGCCTTGAAAATTGTACTTCGCCCAATTTGCGCGCATTTTGCTGAAAACGGCTTAACATAATTTTATCATTTATAAACGGGTTGATTTTTTCGGCAAAATCAGAAGGCGTTTCCGGATCGGTATAAAAACCGCACTGATTAACTTCTGCCAGTTCGCGGATCCATCCTTTTGTATTTGTAACCACCAGCTTGCCGGAAGCCAGGGCATCAAAAAATTTATTCGGACTGTTGGTTTCGAGGATAGGCTTGTTTGCAAAAGAGATATAGGCCGCATCGGTGACGTTCAATAGCTCGCGGAGTTCATTCTTGTTCATAAACGGCAGGAAATCAACATTCGAAAGTTTCCGGTCGTGCCCCAGTTTTTCGAGCCGGTTTTTCTCAGCGCCATCGCCTACCACAAGGAATTTAACCGGAAGCTGTTTTTCCAGGCTTGCCCTGGCAATATCGAGTAGGTACTCAAGATGGTTGGCCTTACCGATAGCCCCGAAATAGCTGACCACAAACTTATTTTTGGTCCTGAAAACATCCTCGAAATACGGATGCTTTTTCTGAGGTTCAAAAAAATTAACATCTGACATATTTGGTATTAATGCAACTTGTTTACCGGATGCTTTCTTTACAATATTTTCATGAATGCCGGGAGAAAGTGCAATGATCTTCTCTGCCTGGTCATAAATACGTTGTTCCAAATCGCGGGTGTAGCGCAACATCCATGGATTACGGATGGCGCCCATCTGAATCGGCGCTTCGGGCCAAAGATCGCGGACTTCAAAGTAATAGGGTATAGAAAACTTTTCTTTTATTTTAATTGCTGCCAGTCCTATGGTTAGCGGCGTGCTGGTGGCATAGCAAAGATCGCCCCCCCTGATAGCAGCAGCTTCATCAACCGCCAGGTACATGAACTTAAGAAATGAAATTACCCGCTGTTTAAAGCCCAATGAATTGTCGTAATGAACCGGAAGATAATGCACGCGGATTCCTTCCACCTCTTTAATGACTTTTAAAGGCTTGTTATGAGCAGTTATCATTTCAACCTCAAGACCATGATTTGCCAGGCCTTTTGCCAGGTAATACGACCGGATAGGCCCGCCTTCTTCCGGCGTCTTAAAGTATTGGTGCAGGTAAATTATTTTCATTAACCGAAGGTAAAATCAAGCCATTTCGCAAGCACTATCACAGCCCATAATT
>QIDJ01000197.1 GCA_003228395.1 Flammeovirgaceae bacterium | reverse complement strand
GTTTAAAGGTAATGGGCAGTATCATTCTTACTTTCACAGCTTTACCTCTTTGCTTACCGGCCTTCCATTTGGGTGAGCTTTTAATAACACGCTCGGCTTCTGCATCGCAACCGGCGCCAATTCCTTTCACGGCCTGCACTTCGGTAATGTTTCCGGATTTATCAACCACAAATTGTACAAACACTTTTCCTTCGATGCCCATTCTTCTTGCCTGGGATGGGTATTTAAGCTTTTTTTGAACATACTGGTAAAAAGCGCCCATTCCACCCGGATACTCAGGCTGTTGTTCAACGATTGTAAATACTTCGTCGGCAACCTCTTCTTCTACCGGTTCTTCAAAAACAATTTCTTCAATAGCTGATTCTTCGGTGATTTCCACATCCAGATTTACCTCAATTTCTTCTTCGATCTCTTCCTCATCAGGCACTTCGATGATCTCCGGCTGCTGAATTTGGGGAGGAGGTGGAGGTGGCTGTTCCGTAGGAGGGATGTCAAGCATTTCTTCGAAGTCATCTGACACCTGTCCCAGATCAGCAAGGGCGCCGTCGTCGTAAAACTTCCATTCAAATGCGGTGATTACTACTAACAAGCTGACAACCAGGCCAATATTGAGATAAAGGGCGGATTTTCTTGTTACATCTGCTTCTGGTGATTTCTTCTCTACCATTGTAATTATACCTTTTTAAGTTGAAACGAAATTCAAATATAAGAAACTTAACTCCTTAACATCAACCCTGACCATTGAATTTTTTTTATAAAAATGCAACGATTCTTATACAGCCATGGAAAATCAACCCGCATAAGCTGGTATTTTCCGGATTTATAAGTCAGTAACGCATCCCGATTGTTAACATCATAACAATGCGACACGGAGGATAATTCATTTAATCTCCGATGACAGTTTTATACTGCTTTGCAGTCAGCAATTCATCCAATTCGTCCTGATTATTCGCTAATTTAATTTTGATCATCCAGCCTTTTCCGTAACAATCTTCATTAACCACCTCAGGATTTTCTTCCAGGTCGCCATTTACTTCTTCAACTATACCAGACAACGGCATAAACAGGTCAGAAACTGTTTTAACAGCTTCGACGGTGCAAAAAACATCGTCTTTGCTGATTTCCTCTCCTTTTGTTTCAATTTCAACATATACGATATCTCCAAGTTCGTCTTGTGCAAAATCCGTAATTCCTACTGTTGCGATTTCACCGTCAACACGTATCCACTCGTGGTCATTTGTGTATTTGAGTTTTTCAGGAATTTTCATAGTAATTATAATTTGACCAAAAATACATTCTTTTTCTAATTTCAAAAATTATTGCGCTAAACTAAATCTTACTTGTGTGCCAAATGAAGTAGTTGACCGGCGGAATGAATTATTTACTCTTGGTTGATTGATGCTTCGCTCGAAATAGAACTTCATATTCAGCCGTTGATTAAGTACATAACTTACATTAGGCCTGAACTGATAACTGATATTACCGTTTGTAATGGTGTTTACCTCCTCAATTTTTCGTTGAATGATTTTAGAATCCTTAATATTAAAATCTAACCGGAAGGTCAGGTCATTTTCTAATGCAACGGTGCGACCCTGAATCCGGAATGGAACCTTAATATTCGCCTTTGTAAATCCTAGTGAAAAAACATAATCCTTATTGTTTATTTCCGTAACCTGCGAATTCGATAAATTCAGGGCAATACTCCGCTCCCTTTTCAATTCAAGTGATGCGGTGGTTCGGTTTTTTGTTCGCACATTTATGCCCATAAGCGGCGAGAACCGTTCGGTGATCATGACTTGATTGATAACGTACACCGGCACCAGGTCGCCGTTGTCATTTAGAATAAAAGCATACTGGTAATCTTCAATATTGTTGTCGAGCGATAAATCCTGATCATACAGCAGGCTGTTAGTGTAATTTGTGACTGTATAAGTTGATACATAACTATGACTGATATTTACCGATTGAAAAACTTCTTTTACAGAGGGGATACGGGTAAGTCCTTTATAATCTACTCGCCAGTTGATCTGAGGTCGGGTGGGGAAGGGTGTTAAAGCAATCGCCGCGGCATTTTCGCCTGAATAAGCGGCCAGCAGTGATGGGATAAGAACATCCTGGCTGTTTAAGTCACTATATTCAGGATTTAGCAATTGCAACCGTTCCAGAATAATCTGGCGGTTTGTCTCAAAATCCTGAAAAACGGGCGAAATATTGTCGGCATTATCCGGCATAAACGTAGTCTTGATCATGGAATACGAAATAGTATAACTTCCTGTACGGCTTGGGCTGAATGATTGATAATCCTGTAAAAGCGAATCGAATCTGAAAATTTCCTGGTACCTGTCAAGTTTGTTCTTTTTAGCGTCAAGTTGTATGTTAAAGTCGCGGAAAGGTTCCAGAGTTGCCCTGAAGTTCAGGTCTTCTGAGTTAGTTTGTGTAAAAGGTGTAGTAAGTTGCGGGTCTCTGACGAGCCAGCCGTTTTCAGCAGCCTTGTTTCGTATGTCTGAATCCTGCGACCCGAATATAAAATCCCAGCCAGGAGCCTGCCAGGTTGAATCCATTCCCAGGTATCGTGGCTTTGGCAGATAGCCTGGTAACCGCGTTCCTTCTTTTCTTCCCCACGAAACATTGAACGAACGAAACATCATTAGAAACCGCAGTGTGCTTTTCATTGCTTTGTTTTCATTTACCTGGATAGTATCTCTTCTATTTGTCGGTCTTCTGCGGGGAGGATTATTTATTTTTTTCAGATAGTCTGATTTGTTATACAGTTTTACAAGGTCAACTTTACCGGCTATGGCCCGATCGCGGCTGTTTTCAATTACATTCCCCAGTTTTTCTATCTGATCCAGCGAGCCCGAAACCCAGGTATAGCCGGCAGCATACCTTAAATCGGAACTTATCCAATCGGTCAAGGGGATTTTATCCAGTGGCAATTTGTAATTAAACCTGAAGTCCTGATCGAAACGCTGTGTCCGGCCCAAATTTTTCAGGTTTTCGATCACGATGCTCTTCTTTTGTTCGCTATCAAGGTCTCCATCCGGCTCATCTACTATGGCGACTACGCGGGCGGTATAATCGAGTGTTAGATTTTTTGAAAAATTCCATCTCAGCGAATAATTCCTGTTAAATAAAAAGGACTTTTCCCAATTAGGGTCCACGCCGGATATCCCCAGTTCGCTGTTTTTATATTGTGTTTTAACGAATTTCCGGTTCAGATCGGAACGAAAACCAATCGAATGAGGCAACAAGGAGAAATTAAAATCTTTTATAAGCTGAAGCCATTTAGAATTTAAAAATCCAACATTTGTAAAGGGTTCGATATACCATGGATTGGAGGTGTAATTATAATCAAACGAAGCCCGGTATGATTTAAGAAAGTATGATTCAATTTGATAATTACGGCTGTTTATATCATTGTAGGCAAACGACAAAGAAATATTTTCAATATCCCAGATGTGCTTTTTTGCTTCCGGATTGGTTTTCGCCTTTCCCACATTAGTAAAATTGATACTTCGTTTTACGGTATTGTCCGTAACCGATTTTTCATAATTTTTTCGTTGTTCAGGGTCGCCAAAGGCTTCCAGTTTCTGTTCGAGAGGAATATCGGGATCAAGCGGGTCATAAAAAGGAGTAACATTTATGGTCTGGTAACCCAGGTACATAGGCAGGCGGAGTCCGATTTTTTCAGGTAAAAACTTATCAAGGTAAAAGCTTCCTCCAAAATCAAAGTCAGTAGTATAATCACGTGTTCTTGCATCAATTTTTGTTTGCAACCCACCGTATCCGAAGGATGTATAGCGTGTAGTGGCAGATAAAATGGCAAAATCTGCAAGTTTCATATTGAGGTTTGCATTTACGGACAGTCCTTTATAGGTATCGAAATCGGTTACACGCAGCTCATTCGCCCAGATACACACTGATTTTGGAAGTTCATCCGGACTGGCCGGATTTCTTATACCCAGCATCATGGTTTGTACAGAGCTGATCTCCGGCCTTCCGACAACAGTCACCTTGTATTTTCCGATTATTTCAGAGTAGGCAAGAAGAAAATCTTTCTGGTCGCGCAGGTTGTTTCGCCGCGACTTGAGTTTATACAATTCTTCAAGGGGGAAATCTATCTGGTTTTCCACAGGCCATATTTCTTCTGGTGTGCGGGCTTCCGGCGGAGTGATTTTCAAAGGCAATTCAATCTCATAGTAATTTGCGACAAAGTCAGTACCAAATCTGAGAAATACACGCACATCATCGTCCCTGGCGTCGGCGCTGTTAGCGCTTATAAACATTTTCACTCTCCCATAGTTTACAAGGTCTAAGTTTATATTTTTATACGCCGCACGGGCATTTTTATCTTCCAGATCCGTTACACAAATCTGCATAGACTGCTCGTTTAACTCCCGTTCGATAACGGAGGTATTATCCCTGTCTCTTTCGAAACCGGGAGGTAATACATATGGAGGTTTTATTTCCGTAGCCTGGCTGTTTTCTTCAATATTTACAACCGATAATTCCAAACCGGAATCAGAGGGTTCGGGTACTTCATCATATCGCTTGTTTTGAAGGCTTCCGGTGTATTTGCGCCATTCAATGGATACCAGACGGAAGTTTGCCATTCTTAGTACAATAGGTTGTTCCCACTTATCCAATACCGTCCGGATATACCGGATGGATTTGAATCCGGAAATGTTACCCTGTATGCGGTCTGGTTCACGTATGGGTATCCTGAATAAATACCATGTCACTTCATCGCCGTAGATCTCGGTTGTCACCTTGTCTTCAATGAATTTGTTACCCACTGATATCTGGCCTTTTCGCAGATCGATTACGTATTCATAATATTCTTCCAGATCTCCCAGTGTATTGTCGTTATTCAGGTCTTCATTGTCAGGCCGGGTGCTTCCGGAAGGGGAATAGCTTAATGTACTATTTGTCAGGTCGGGCGAGTTCCCGTCCATCCCGTTAAAGTTTTTATATCTTTCCAGAACTCCGTTGTTTGCCTGATCATGCTCATCACCAAGAAAATATTTAAAATTATCGGCAGAAGGATCAGATAGAATTTTATCCAGGGCATCAGGTGTGATATTTGGAGGAAGCCGATTGATAAAATCGTCCGCAAATTTTACCACCTCTTCTTCTGAATTCAATCCGTCAAGCCCTACGTCCTGGTTTTCTCTTAAGCCTGTCTCGTTTTCGTTATTGAATGCATTGTTCAGGTATTGTTGTTTTGTAACAAAACCCCAGTTATTTTCAGTTACGCGGTCCGGGGTTTTAATCCCATCGGAAGGAAGCCCGTTTTCAAACGCATGTAAGCCGTCTTTCATCAAATCTTCCGAAATACTGCCCAAATGGAATATCAACCTTCCACCGGTGGTGTTGTTCTGATTAAAAACGCCGTCGATAACTTTTCCATTTTCGCCATCAATAAAGGGATCCATCAGCCAGAATTCGATATATTCCATGTTCGTTTTATCAAAATCCACATCGGTACGGTTCGATCTTGTAATTCCCGACCATTGTGATTCGGGATCTTTTGAAAACCCCTGAGGCGTTAAATCGGGATTGTAGTTAAACTGGCCCCGTTCTGACGGGAAATAGGCAATATCAAAAATAGGTTGGTTAGTATTTATGATTTCCCGGCTCAATTTAGGAAATATTTCCTGTGGACTAACGGCCCTGATATAATGGTTTTCGAGGTCTCTATCGGTAATATTGGATGGCTTGTTTCTGCCACCGGAGCGATAGAAGATATTATCAACTACATACCAGGCAATTTTTGAGCGTTTATATGAAAATTTCAGATCATCAGAACGATTGCCGCTTGGGTCATACCTGTTATCGTCGGATACGGGTGTGGATGCCAGGCGCCAGTCCTG
>QIDJ01000305.1 GCA_003228395.1 Flammeovirgaceae bacterium | reverse complement strand
ATTCTATAATGCTGTAAGTAGCCATTACCAGCACTACAATACTTACCAGGTTCAGAATAAAACCGGCTTTCATCATTTCTTTGATCCTGATCCTGCCGCTCGCAAAAACAATGGCATTTGGAGGAGTGGAGATGGGCATCATAAATGCACAGCTTGCAGCCATTGTAACCGGAATAGTTACCAATACCGGATCGAGGCCGAAGCCGGACGCAATACCGATTACAACCGGGATGAAAATGGTGGTCAGGGCCACGTTGCTCATGAGTTCAGTCATGAACAACATAATCGTAATCAGAATGGTGATGATAAGCCATGTTTGCAAATGCGCGCTGCCCGAAATTGTGTCGCCGATAAGCTGTATCAAACCTGTAATTTCCATTCCTTTGGCCAGACACAATCCTCCTCCAAAAAGGATCAGGATGCCCCAGGGCATTCGCCGGGTATCTTCCCATTTCATCAGGAATACCCCCTTTTTAAGATTTACCGGAATTAAAAACATTAAAACACCCCCGGTCATAGCGGTCACCGTGTCATTCAGATATTCGTCGCCTAATAATAAATTAATGTATTTTTTAAATATCCATCCCAACGCAGTCATAGTGAAAACGAAGGCTACGAGGCGTTCTTCCGCACTCATTTTGCCTAAATCCTGCAACTGTTTCTTCAGAACTTCTCCGGAGCCTTTGATTACTCCCAGGCGGTTCGGAAAAAGCACCTTTGTGATCAACAGATATGTAAGCAAAAGAATGGTGAAGCTTACAGGTAAACCGATCAGCATCCATTTACTGAACTCCATGTCATAGTCAATAAATTCCTTCAGATATCCTACAAGTACAATGTTTGGAGGTGTTCCTATGATAGTGGCTGTGCCCCCGATATTAGCCGAATAGGCAATACTCAGTAAAAGCCCTAATGAAAATAACTGGAAAGAACGCGGGTTATGATCGTCCAGTTGCACCGAATCACTTTCAACCATCAGGTCGATAACCGACATGGCGATCGGAAGCATCATCACCGTAGTGGCTGTGTTGCTTATCCACATGCTGAGGAATGCCGTGGCAATCATAAATCCCAGAATAATTCCATTTGCATGTGTACCGGTAATACGGATCAGGTTTAACGCAATACGCTTGTGTAATCCATGCTTCTCAAGTCCCAGTGCAATAAGAAATCCGCCCATAAAAAGGAAAATAATGGGACTGGCATAGGGAGCGGTTGACTCTTTTATATCGAATACCCCGAGTAAGGGAAACATGATAAGCGGAAGCAAGGCCGTAACAGGAATGGGAGCCGCTTCCGAAACCCACCAGGTCACCATCCATGCGGCCAGTCCAAGCACTTTCCAGGCGCCCGGTGCAAGCACAGTATCATCTGAACCAAAAACAACCAGCAAAAAGAAAACCGGGCCGAGAAACAGACCGGCTATTTTAAACAGTTGTATATCTTTATTAAGTGAGAACAATGCAGCACACTCCTTTGCAGCGAAGTAACTTAATAAAACACTTAAAAAAAAGGCGCTTATAAAGTTAAGCGCCCCCGGATCACGTTATTGGATAACTGGTTAATTGGAAAGTATATAGTAATCCGTGATATGATTGCTCATCAGAAAGTCACTTTTTTTCAAAAGTTTTAACAATTTTTTCATTGCCTGTTTATTTTGAGTTTTTGACCAGCCAATATAATCCAATCCATGTGCCACAAAGTTATCGTTCAGTAAATCAGATTGTTACATAATAAGAATGATTGTAAATATGGTCATAATCGTACACTTCCGGTCATTGATGTACACCGGAAAAATAGTGGAATTCAATTTCCCAATGAAAACCGGAGATCAAACGTATCCCTTATTTTGCAACTCGTCATACATTTTCCAGCATACCCAGGCATCGGTAGCTGCATAGCTTATCTGTGATTCTGTAAGCTGTTCATTCTCCCAGTTCGACAACTGCTGGCTTTTCGACACCCTTCCTCCAAGAATGATACCGGCAAGCTTTCGGATGCCCTGGTTTTTTATTCCCAACTCAGCGGTGATGGCATTCAGGTTGATAAAACCGTTTGGCTCAAAAAGTTTCACCTGCCGCAATGCCTTAATGTCGTCATGCAGCGCAATGCCGATTTTACGAACATCGGATTCAAAAAAAGAACAGATCTCGCTGGCAAGTCCAGTTTTATTGAGGCGTATCAAAAAAACTTTATTTTCCAGGGCGATCTGGATAAGTGCGACACTGTTTGATCTGCCTTTTACAAAAATGGGCTTTGTTTCGGTATCGAACCCAACAAACGATGCACGGCTAATCTCATCAAACGCATGAAACAATCCCTTATGATTTGAAATAAGGTATGATTTTCCTTCAAATTTTAATAATGGAAGTGTATTTACTTCCTCATTGGTAATCTCTGTGTTAAACATAACTAAGCTGCAATTTTTTGCTGCTCTTCCGGTTTTATGCGCCGTATCTTAATGTTAAAATAGCCGAACATGATGGTCATAAACGGGCTGATAATATTAAAAAAGCAGAACGGAGCATAGGTCATTGTTGCCACACCCAGCACGGTGGACTGGGTGGCCCCGCATGTGTTCCATGGCACCAGCACCGAGGTTACGGTACCTGAATCTTCTAAAGTCCGGCTTAAAACTTCTGGTTTTAAGCCCCTGTCCTTGTACGTAGTACGAAACATCCGGCCGGGAACCACAATGGCCAGATACTGATCGGAGGCAGTAACATTGAAAAACACACACGTGCCTGCAGTGGAGGCAATAAGCGAGCCTGTGGAGTGTGCAAGCCTGATAATTTCGGAGGCAATGCGCTGCAACATGTGCGCTGATTCCATCACGCCACCGAAAACCATGGCCGTCAGGATAAGCCAGATGGTATTGAGCATACCTGCCATACCTCCTGTTGACAGGAGTTCATTGACCATTTCGTTATCAGTGGTGATGCTTATCCGTGTGTACATCGCTTTCATAATGGCGATGTAGCCTGACTTGAGGTTACCCCCATCGGTAATTCCGGAAATATTATCGAAGATATGAGGCTGGAAAATAACAGCGGCCAGTGCTCCGAGCAGCGTGCCGGCCAGGAGCGCCGGCAATGCCGGTACTTTTTTAACGATCATGGCAATAACCGCAACCGGAACAATAAATAACAACGGATTGATGTTGAAGGTGTTGTCGATGGATGCCAGGATGTGTGGAATATCGTTTGATACTGTACCTGGGTCAATGAAAAATCCCCAGACCAGAAAGATAACCAGTGTAATGGTAATGGAAGGTCCGGTAGTTAGGGCCATGTACCTTATATGTGTAAACAGGTCGGTGCCGGCCATAGCCGGAGCCAGATTGGTTGTGTCAGACAATGGCGACATTTTATCCCCAAAATAAGCTCCTGAAATAATTGCGCCTGCTATCAGGCCTTCTCCAAGTCCCAGCGCTTTTCCTATACCAAGCAGGGCAATACCTACGGTTGCTATAGTTGACCACGAACTTCCTGTAGCAAGTGAAACGATGGCGGCAACCGCACAGGCAGCCAACAGGAAAATGGTCGGATTCAGGATTTTAAGTCCGTAGTAAATCATGGCAGGCACTACCCCGCTGATGAGCCAGGTGCCCGATAAAGAACCAATCAGCAACAGAATGAGGATAGCAGACATGGCGGAACTTATTGATTTTACAACGCCTTTCTGAATTTCAAGCCAGTCGTAACCAAGTTTTACTGCGATCACACCGGCAACCGTTGCGGCCAGTAACAATGCCATCTGGTTTGAACCGGCGAGCGTATCGTCACCAAAGAGGTAAACATTGGTTCCCAGCAGCGCAATCAGTATGACTAAGGGTATTAGTGACAGGAAAAGTGTAGGTTTCCGGGGAGTTTTTAGTGTCTTTTCTTCCGTATCCATTTTGCAAAAGCCGTCAAATTACGTATTATTTCCATTTTCCAACTCCCTGAACTGATAATTAATTCCTCTTTGTTTTTGATATTCGAGAATAAATTCAAAATTACCGGTGTTTTCACCTACATATTCCGGAGGACAAATGCCTTTCCGTGTAAATTTCTTTTCAAGCACCAGATTAGCAGCTGCGGTGCATGTATAACCGGTAGTTCTGGCCATTGAGGTGGTTCCGGTAGCGGCATCATATTTATCATGGACATAGTATTCTAAATGCCGGGAAATTCCGTTTTCCATTCCTGTAATACGTATCCGCATGACGGTAAATTCCTCCTCTCCGGGTTTGAGTTTCCATAATGGAAATAAAAGTTTTGAAGTAACATCCACCGGCCTGATTTTCATACCGTTTATTTCGATTTCTTCCGGGGAAAAGAAGCCGCTGGCACGCAACACTTTAAGGTATTCCACACATCCCGGATAGCGTAAGGTTTTTTCGATCATATCAGGTACATCCATCGTTTTGATAAGGGTGCGCAGTCCATCCGAATTCCAGGATTCCAGCGTACCTATTCCGGGGAAATCAACAAGTTCCGTATCTGAAAGGGCTTCTTTTTCTACGATTTTGCCATTCTGTACATACCTGGCCGGGCGCACATATTCCTCGATCACATCGGCTGGAGAAAATACGGCTTTGTATTCATACGGCCACTCCCGGTTCACAGGCAGGCCCCCTACGAGGCATTCGTAAGAAGACACCTCCATTTCTTTACAATGGTGGCCGAAAATAATGTTACCCATTCCGGGCGCCACTCCGCAATCCACAAGTGCAGTCACGTTTTGTGACTTTGCAAGCTCGTCTAACTCAAAAGGATCTTCGGGGAAGAAAGATATATCCACAATATCTTTTCCTGCTTCGATCACCTCTTTTACCATCCGGTATCCTAAAAAACCGGGAACGGATCCGATCACAAGATCAAAATTGCTGACGAGTCCGCCTATCCGGCCCGCTTCTGTTAAATCAGCCTGAATGGTATCAATCCCGGATTTATTGAGCTCATCCAGCGCATTCTGATTGTAATCAACGGAGGTTATACTGTGGTCTTCGGCCAAATCGAGTGCCATGGCTTTTCCTACCAGTCCGGCGCCCAAAACGATGATATTTTGCTTCATATCACAAAATTGTGTTTATATAATCCGGAATAGTTTTATATTCAGGCCTGCCAAATTACGATCAACCCAACGAAAGCCAATGAAAGACCCGTCAAAATTATTTCAGAAAGCCAGAAAATCCGCATTCTATCTGTGGTTGTTGAACCGGATCATGTGGAGAATTATTCCATTCAACAAACCACATAGGTTTTTAATTGAAAAGGTAGAAGAAAATGGGTTGGAAATGAAACTTCCCTACATCCGTAAAAACATGAATCATATAAAAGGCCTGCATGCCTGTGCTCTTGCCACGCTCGCCGAATACGTAACCGGGCTGACCTTGCTGACATCACTGGAATTCAGAAAGTACCGGATCATTATGAAAAAAATCGAAATGGAATACCATTACCAGGGAAAAACCGATGCACATACCCGTTTTGAAGTGTCCGAACAATGGATTGAAGAACGGGTGAGCAGACCGGTAGCACATGACGGCGTTGTGGAAATAGACTGCCAGGTTGAAATTTTTGACACCGGTAACAATAAACTTTGTACCGGAAATGTTTGCTGGCAGATAAAAGACTGGGGAAAGGTTCGAACGAAGGTTTGATATTTCTTCTCACTTTTCATTTTGATCCCGCTAATTGAGAATGAAATTTTTCTCACATCCTATAAAAGGATCATATTTCCATTATTAAACCTTTTTTCTATTGAACAAATTCTGTATGTTACTGGTTATAAATCAATAACAATTTATATTATAATGAGTTCTATTCATTTTTTCGCCTACTTTCTTACTACTGTGTCATTTCGAATCGCTTTTAAGTGATTATTACCC
>QIDJ01000083.1 GCA_003228395.1 Flammeovirgaceae bacterium | reverse complement strand
CGTAATTCTTAATCTTAAGCATGTTCGATATTTTACTTTCCGCGTCGTTCATATCACCAAATACCAACGCATCTGCCGGGCAGGCGCTTGCGCATGCCGTATCAAAATCATCATCGGTTGTGGTCCTGCGTTCGATCTTTGCGGCTAATTTACCCGCCTGAATACGCTGCACACAAAGTGAACATTTCTCCATAACACCTCTTGATCTTACCGTCACTTCCGGATTCAGCACCATCTTTCCAAGGTTATTGTTCATCGAAAGATTTTTGTCAAACTGCTTGTTGTCGTGATATTTAAACCAGTTAAATCTCCTAACTTTATAAGGGCAGTTGTTAGCGCAATAACGGGTACCGATACAACGGTTGTACGCCATCATATTCAGTCCTTCGGTGCTGTGTGTGGTTGCAGCAACGGGGCAAACAGTTTCACAGGATGCATGATTGCAATGCTGACACATCATCGGCTGGAAGGTGATCTCCGGATTTTCGGATGCCTTCTCGAGTCCCGAAAGATCATCGAGTGAAGCATCGCTGCTGTAATACCGGTCAATCCTGATCCAATGCATTTCCCTTCTGTTGATAACTTCTTCCCGGCCTACTACAGCCACATTGTTTTCAGCCTGGCATGCAATGGTGCAGGCGCTGCATCCGGTGCAGGAGTTTAAATCAATCATTAAGCCCCAGTGATGATCCGGATACTTGTGTCCTTTCCAGAGGGTAACCTCCGCAGGAGTAAGCGATTTTTCTTCGTTCATCCATGTGGCAATATGTGGATGTCTTCTGCCTGCAGATGGATTTTTTTTGTATTCCTTCAATGTGGTTTCCTGAACCACGTTGTCGCGACCCATAAAGGTTTGATGCGTCTGGGTTTGTGCCACCTGGTATAAATCACCTGTGACTTCTAGCTGCACGCCTGAAGTAACGGCATAATACGCATAATCATTTATTGACGTTATCCAGGGAGTTGCATCAAAGCCTACGCCATCTGCCACCTTTCCTGCTTTGGTTCTGCCATAGCCCAGGGCCAGGCCAATCGTTCCATTTGCCTGCCCGGGCTGTATGATTACCGGCAGCTTTGCGGTACGGCCGTCAATAGTAAGGTTTACCATATTGGTAAGGCCAAGCTCAGAGGTTATCCCAAGTTCACGGGCATCCGCTTGCGAAATGGTAACATAGTTGTCCCATACGGCTTTGGTTATGGTATCCGGCATCTCCTGCAACCACGGATTATTGGCCTGCGTTCCGTCGCCGATTGCTACTTTATAATACAAAACGAGTTCAAATCCATTGCCCGCCTTATAATTTTGTACTATTGAGGCAGCGGCGGCCTGGGCATCAATTTCCTGCAACGGCACACTACTTTTCTCCGTATTTTCAGACTCATAAATACCGTCCTGAAGCGTTTTATCCCAGAAATACTGGAATCCGAATGTTTCAGACTCCCGGTACATGGTAGTACGCCAGAATTCTTTCAGGAAGTTGAAAAAATCACCTCCATTGCCTGACCAGGTCATAAAGCTTTCCTGTGCCTGGCGGGTATTGAACAACGGAGAAATGGTGGGTTGTGAAAGGCTGAAATATCCTTGTTTGGGTTCGGCGTCATTCCATGATTCAAGAAAATGATGATCGGGCGCAACATAAGTAACCGATGAAGCCGTTTCGTCCATCCGATCCGAAGTGGTTATGGTCAGACGGGCTTCTTTTAATGCTTCTGCAAGTTCAGCGCCTCTGGGGTGGTTATAAACCGGATTGCAATTATAGAAGATCACCGCCCCTACATTACCGCTTTTGACGTCATCAATAAATCCATTCATGACCTTGTCATTGCCCTTCCTGTAGCTAGCATAACCATTGAAACTGATGGTTGAGCCATAGTTGCCGAGCATGCTGTTAATGCCATTCACAAGGATCTGCACATCCGGGTCATTTGATCCTGAAACCACCAGGGACCTGCCTTTGTTACGCCATAAATCATTCGCAGCTTTTTTTAAATACCTGAAATCCGGTTTTCCTCCTGAAACGGTGTTTTCTCCTGCCATTGAGGCTATCAGGTTGTACAATCCGATTACCAGATCCCCTTCATCGGATGGCTTCAAAGGCGAACGATAATCCGCATTGGCTCCGGTAAGCGACAGGTTGGACTCAAACTGATAATGCCTGGACATTTTCTTGTTTTTGGCGTTTACCTTTCTTGTTTTGCTGTACTGTTTGGCAAATTCAACCGGCGATATCCAGGTGCCAATAAAATCAGCGCCTAAACTCACGATGGTACCGGCTTTGCTGAAATCATATGAAGGCAGCACCCGCATCCCGAAGTTGGCTTCATTAGCCTGCAGTATGCCTGCTGAAGAAGCGGGATCGTAAGTAATAACAGTGGCGTCCGGATATTTATCTTTAAAATTTTCAATGATCCGTAGGGTTGCAGGGCTAAGTATCGTGTTGGTAACAATACGAATTTGCCCCCCTGTTGACGAAACGGATGCCAGCTGTTCTGTAATTTCTTTGTCCAGATTTTCCCATGATATGGCGCTGCCTTCTTTACGCGGCCCGTCAAGACGCTCTTTATCATAAAGTGTGAGCACGGAAGCCTGAACCTGTGCGCTGGTTCCTCCCATGGTTACTTTTGAAGGCTTATTTCCTTCAATCTTGATCGGACGTCCTTCCCTGGTTTTTACTACAATGCTGCAATAGTCACCGCCCTGCAAATACGTAGAAGCATAGTAATTGGGAATACCGGGATCGATCGTATCCGGTTGATTCAAATAAGGGATGGCTCTACGAACGGGCGCCTCGCAGGCGGCAAGCGAAGCAGCGGCAACCCCGAAGCCCATCAATTTAAGGAAATCTCTTCGGGAACTCCCCCCCTCATCATTGCCTACCGGCAAATATTCAGGAAATTCCTTGCCGGCATGCTTTACAAATTCAGGATCGTTCGTAAACTCCTCAATTCCTTTCCAGTAACGTTTATTATTCTCGTTCATATAACTATTTAAGAAGGAATATTTCTCTGATTAAAAAAATTAATAATGACATTTGGCACACTCCAGGCCACCGATGCTTGCCACAGTCATCGCTTCGGGGGAATCATGAAATTCTACCAGCTTGTCGTAATAGGCATTATCCTTTGTACTCACTTCCGTTGTCCGGTGACAATCCACACACCATCCCATGGTAAGCAGTGCATACTGGCTTACCACCTCCATTTCTTTAACAGGCCCGTGACAGGTGGCGCATTCTACATTCCCGACATCTACATGTTGTGAGTGGTTGAAATATGCAAGGTCGGGCAGGTTATGCACCCGTACCCATTCAATCGGCCGGTTTTCTTCAATGGCAGTATATATTTTTGCAATTTCTACTGTCCCGGTATTTACCCCTTCTGTAATGCTGCTGTGGCAATTCATACAGACATTGGCAGCGGGAATGTTGGCATTTTTACTTTTCATCACGCCTGTATGGCAGTAATTACAGTCAATTTCATATTGTCCGGCATGTACCTGGTGAGAAAAAACAATGGGTTGTTGCGGCGCATATCCCTGCTGAACGCCAATCTCATACAACTCATCAATTGCCGTTTTAAAGGCGACTGCTGTAAGAATAAAGGCCATAAACCCGATAAATGCCCTGCTCTGAAACAGTGCAAACAAGTTGAACCTTTGTGCAATAATCTCTCTTTCAGCCTCATCCAGGTCGCTGCGTGTGCTGAGATACTTCTGCATTACCGAACTTGTCATTATCAGCACCACAATCATGAGTATGAGCGTGACAATCAGGCCGGCAAGAATATAATTCATGTACCTGGCAAATAGTTTCTGCCCGGCTTCCACTCCTGTATCGCCGGTTTCTTCAATTACAACGGCGGCCTGAGGAGGATTATCAGTCTGATCTTTTATATAAGCAAGGACTGAAAGAATCTCTTCATCGCTGAAGTCAAAGGGGGTCATCACGATCTGGTTGTATGCTTCAAACAGATCAACCGCATACGCATCGCCACTCTGAATTACCTTCTGCGAATTTTTTACAAAAGTCTGTATCCATGGGATATCTCTCCGGTTATAAATATTTGCCAGACCGGGGCCAATAAGCTTTTCCTGTATCCTGTGGCACGCCGCACAGTTTTGCTTGAATAATTTCTCGCCGGCTGCGATCACATCGGCATCAGCAGGCACTGCATCTGCCTGAGCATAAAGCCTGTGATATGAACCTGAGAAAATAAGAATTGATATCAGTAGAATTGCGGAACATTTAAAGCGTATTTTTCCAGGCATTTGACACGAATATTTAATTTCCATTAATGAGGGCCAAAATTAAAAGTGGGTACAAATCTAAACGCACTTATAAATTATTCAAATTATTTAGCTTCATTTTATGACTTTTGTCATAAAAATTTACTAACAGCCCCTTTTTAGTAGTGCATGATTTTAAGCATTGACACCCTTTTTCAATTGATAATTTTAAAATCTGAAAAGGATAGATAAAAATGTGTAACTTTATTATGTTTGACTAAATTATGCTGCTAGGTATCAATATCAACTGTGATCAATGTCTTGCGTTTTTTGCGATACTTGCATTAGATTTAACAATGGAACGATGTATTTATAAACTATAAATTTTTAATGGCTATGGAACAATTAAATGAAGCTGGAAGTGATTATTTGCTTGAAATCGGCATGGAGGAACTGCACAAGGAAAGCCGGGTTTGGATGTCAAGAATTGAGCTATGGAAAAGAGAACTCGATTTTTTTCAAAAATTACTTGACGCCAATTCCCTTAAATTTTCTTCAAAAGAGGACAAAAAGAAAGAAGGTCACTTCCAGAATCTTATTTTTTATTATAATGGTGAATTACTTGATGAATATAAACAGTCTGTTCGGCGTCACGAAAAGCAACTTGCCCAAATGCTTATATCGGGTGAAACATTGAATGAAGCTGAATATCGTAACAGGCATATTGAATTGAAAGAAAAAGTGGACAGCTTCGACGATACATTCAGAAATTATAAACATGACTTTTATAAATTGATCGAAGAAGTGCTCTGATAAAACTACAAACAATCATCTTTTAGGATGCTGTAACAAAATCTGAAATTTTGATACAGTGTCCTTTTTTTTGAATAAATCTCTATTGATCCTCCATGGCAGCCTCAATGAGCAGTGTCAACAACCCGGCTGACGAATATCATTGCATTTTAAAATAACAATATTTACATTTTGCTCGAGTTTAAAAATCAGCCCACTTTATGGGGCAGGATTTTATTAAAGGAGGGGCTATGACTGACATAATGAAAAAAAATCGATTACAATCAGACATTCCGTCTTTGGTATCCGGAATTTTTGATGACACTAGTTTCTGGAACATTCCGGGGGCAAATGACTGGAAGACGCGTATTCCGGCGGCAAATATAAAAGACACGGAAGATGAATTTGTCGTTGACCTTGCGGTGCCGGGTATGAAAAAAAACGACTTCCACATAAACATCGAGGACGGCAGCCTGACAATAAGTGCGGAAATAAAATCAAACAAAACCGAAGAAGCAGCGCATTTTACCAGAAGAGAATTCAATTATTGTAGTTTCAGCAGGTCATTTGTGCTGCCGGGAATTATCAATGAAGAAGACATCCTCGCAAGGTATGAAGACGGTGTGCTTACTATCACACTGCCGAAAAGAGAGGTCAGGCCGATTTCCCACAGGGAAATCAAAATCAGTTAGGGTTGGCGAGGTGAGTGCAATGGAGGGCTCCTGACCGGGGGCCCTTCTACGCAATGAAGTGATAGAAAATCGTTCTTATCAATTTTAACTATTTGACATATGAAAGCTGGAGTATGGCTTGATAACCATAAAGCCTTTGTAGTGTACATCGACAACGGAAAGGAAACTTTGCTGAGGTTGGATTCGGAAGTTGAAGACTATCATC
>QIDJ01000091.1 GCA_003228395.1 Flammeovirgaceae bacterium | reverse complement strand
GGCCTATAACCAATACCGGGACAGGGGATTTGAGATTTTCGGTGTTTCACTGGATAAGACAAAAGAAAAATGGCTGAAAGCCATCAACGAAGACGGCCTGACCTGGGTACATGTTTCCGATCTGAAAGGGTGGAAATCAGAAGGAGCAAGAATATACAATGTAACGTCCATCCCGGCTTCTTTTCTACTTGATCAAAACGGAGTGATTATTGCAAAGAATCTCCGGGGAGAAGCGTTGCATCAGAAGCTGGCTGAGATTTTCGGAGAATAAATGCCCGGGGAGATAGATGGTTTAAAAGGTTCTGATTTACTGTTTTAGCAAATCTAAAATGCCGGCATCTGGTTTTTTATATCAATAGCGGCAAACTTTATTGCCGGCAGCTATTATCAGACAATTTATTTCAACAAGAGTTGAACAGGTTTTTCGCTAACCTGTCCGGCTAATTAATGTTAAAAAGTTATGTAAACCGCGGCAAGCATGCTGGCTGCCATATCGTCAGAATTCCCTTCTTTGTCAGTAAAAATCTGACCGGAAGCCTTGTCTATTCTGAATTCCGGAATAAATGTGAGTGGACCGCTTTTCAGGTTGACGGACAACGTAAATTCCACTATGGAGCCTCCTCCCGGAAATTGATTGGTGTCGAAAATATATACGGCCTTCGGATCACTGAAATATTCACCGCGTAATCCGATTCCCACATTCCCGCTTAACCAATAGTTGGTATAAACAGCCGTGCCAAACATGATATCATTATCCTGTCTGGTTCCGGTTTGTTCGTCTATTCCGTAGGAGGTGGTCTTATGCGAAGTGTTCACGCCAAGCATAAATTTCTCCGTTAACTGAAACGTGGTGGTAAGGTCAAACAGATACGCCTTGATATTCAGGCTGTCTTCTCCTTGTTTTCCTCCTAAAAAGCTGAGAAATAAATCCATTTTTGTTCCAGATATGGAAATCTGGCCACCGTAGTTTTTATTAAAATTCAGGTCGCTTTTGGAATCCGTATCATCAAACACGCCGATCATGAATCCGAAGACTTCATTCAATACATAATCAAGCTTTAGTCCGGTATGATAAAACGGACCATACGAAAAAAGATAGGATGTGCTGTAATTGAAGTTGCCCGGAGCATCAATCACTTCATACCCGATATACGTACTGAAATTTCCTGCAGTTAATGTAATTTTATCCGTAAACGCATAAGTGAGGTACAATTGTTTGATGGCTGCAAGGGTTGATCCCGAATACCCGTTGGCTATATCAGCGCGCGGTCCGAATCCTAAATCAATTACAATTCCTGTTTTTTTCCAGTTTTTGGAAAAAACAATATTTGCCATACCTAATTCGAAAGAATTGTGTTTTTCGGTAAAACTGGTAAGCCCAATATTATTTCTGTTCAGATTAAATTGGTAATATACGTCCGCATAGCCGGATATCAGTAATTCATCATCCGTTTCAGGGTTGCTCGCCTCTTGTCCTGATACGTGATTTCCTATGTTGAAAATTGATAAAACGAATAGTAAAGTCCACTTTTTCATGTTAAATTTGGTTGGGTTTTAATAATTAGTTCACTTTTAATTTAAACCTGTTTGCCAGGGCAGGTTGCCGCTTGCCCTGGTTCTTTTTTATAAGTTATTCATAGGTTATGATGTAGCCTCTGATGCCTTGCTCATGGCTGTCGAGGCCTTGCCGTTCGTGTTTGGCAGATACCTGCAGGCCTATACTTTTATTTATCATCGTAAAAATCAAATACCCGTTCATCTTAATCCGTTCGGCAACCGCTCCCGATACAATGGTGCTGCTTGCAGATGTGAGCGTATTTTTAAAAAGAATATACACTGTATTCTTTGCCTGCGTAAACCCTGCCTCAACCCCTGCAAAACCAGGGTGCATGATAAACACAAGAAATGTTACGGTCATCATCCAGAGGTTGTTGGTAGTGAGCAGGTTCTCTGTGATCAGGTTACTCATTTCCACTGTTGCCGCAGTGGTTTCCGGCGCCGGTGTTGATGATGCCAGATTAATAAAAACTTCTTTCATAGTGATAATTTTTAGTTAGTAGTTCGCATTTAATTGTAACGTAAAAATAGTTATAATACGTAATCAAACAAATAATAGGTTAAAAAATAAGCTTAAATAAATATGAAATACAAATAATATGTAAAAAGAGGATCAAGAAAAACATAAATATACGAAACATGCAAAATATATTTATCTAATTTTAAGGCAAGAGGTGTGGTTGTCAACCCATTAAGGATACTAACAAGCGTGCTAGAACATACTTTTCAGGGCTGCCCAGAGCTTCTTTTTAAGATATACTTCACGCTGCAACGCTGATAGTGGATCAGCAATGAGTACAGTGCAGTTTTCTACAGTAGTAGGTGAATATTTGGTTTCAATATTAAGATATACGGAATTAACGGAAGTGATACCGAAGGAAATCAGAATTTTAAAACCGGAAATATCTAAAAATTCAGAAGATTTAATTTCTTCTCCCATTTCGTATAAGGCAACTTCATCCACACGTAGATTTACGGCCTTCAGTATATCTGTCAGCAGCTTGTTTTCTTCAGGAGTATTGTTTTCACCAATACATACGGCAATGCCTGCGTTATTATTTCCTTTATTAGTATGTACAGGATCTGACACTGCATCTTGTGAAACCTTACTTTCAGTTTCAGTCACTTTACGTTCAGAAATAACGTAGATATTCCGGTCAATAAATTGCCTTAGAAATTCCGGATCATCTACGATGTGCATGAGGTTACTTAATTAGTCTTTAATAAAAAAGAGCGATTTCAGTTCGGTGGCGTCATCGGGTTTCATACGTTTGGCCAACACAAGCCTAAGCTGTCGACGTCTGAGCGCTCCTGCGTACAATTCCTTTTCCAGATCAGTTTCCGGTACGGCTTCAGGCACATCTATGGGTCGGCCACTCTGATCAACAGCTACAAAGGTGAAAAAAGCAGAATGTGTGGTTTCTTTTTTGTTAGCCGGAATATCTTCTGCATACACCTTAATAAAAACTTCCATGGAGCTGTTAAATGCCCGGGTTACCTGGGCACAAAGCGTTACTACATTACCAAGAAATAAGGGTTTGTCAAACGAGATGTTGTCAACGGAGGCTGTAACAACTATTCTGTTTGAATGTTTTTGAGCTGCGATGGCCGCCGCCACATCCATCCAATGCATCAGGCGTCCTCCCATCAGGTTATTAAGGGTATTTGTGTCGTTGGGTAATACCAACTCGGTCATAGTCACATTCGACTCTTTCACAAATTTTTTCTTTTTGGCCATAGTCACAGGTGTCCTTTAATTTACTTCCAGCCTTTTTCGCCAAGCAAAGGTACAAAAGCGAAATAATTAAATTCCTCCTTCTTAACCTTTTGCTCCCCCTCTTTGATAAGCCTGATCATAACCTGCCTCTGCCTGTTTCCAACCGGTATAACTAAAATGCCGCCAATTTTTAACTGGTCAATGAGATTCTGAGGAATTTTAGGTGCGCCTGCCGTTACCAGAATTTTATCAAATGGAGACTGGCTGGGCCATCCTTTGGATCCGTCTCCACGAGAGAAAAAAGGCTTGTATCCGATAGCCGGAAGAAACTTGCGCGCCTTATTGTATAACACCTTGTTGAGTTCGATGGTGAAAACTTTTACACCCATTTCAAGTAAAATACACGCCTGGTATCCTGATCCTGTTCCAATTTCCAGGACCTTATCGCCCGGTTTGATATTAAGCAGTTCTGATTGAAATGCTACGGTATAGGGTTGCGATATGGTTTGCCCCTGACCAATTGGAAATGCTTTGTCCTGATATGCATGTTCGAGAAATGCCGGGTCAAAAAAATAGTGCCTTGGCACCGTACCGATAGCATGTAACACGTCATGGTCTTTGATACCTTTTGCCTTTATGGTTCTTACAAGCGCGTTCCGTTTGCCTTTATGTTTGTATGTGTCTTCCTGCGGTATCAATCTGTTTTTATTTTTAAGCTAAAATAGTGAGATAAATGATGGAAAGATGCACTTTTCCGGACTGATTTTTAGCGAATTGATTAACTTTCCGTTCAGTTGATAAATTTGATGTACAGTCCTATGTTTACAGGTATAATTGAAAGTGTCGGCCAAGTAGTTTCGGTTACATCGAGTGGGGCAAACCGGATTTTTGAAATCAAAAGCAGTATTTCAGAAGAACTGAAAACAGATCAGAGTCTGAGCCACAATGGCGTTTGTCTGACAGTTACCAAGGTTTCAGGCGGGTGTCATTTTGTGACGGCGGTTGATGAAACGCTAAAGAAGTCAAACCTGGGAAATCTGGTTCCCCTCGACCCTGTAAATCTGGAGCGGGCTATGCTCAGCAACGGACGATTTGACGGTCATATTGTACAGGGTCATGTGGATCAAACTGCAATTTGCACCAAAATATCAGAAGCGGACGGAAGTTGGGAGATGGATTTTGAATATAAAGATACCTCTGAAGGTCTGGTGGTTGAAAAAGGAAGCATAACTGTGGATGGGATAAGCCTTACGTGTTATAATGTGTCCGATACCGGCTTTACCGTGGCTATTATCCCTTATACATTTGAAAACACAAACTTCGGTCAGTTGAAGGTGGGTGACATGGTAAATCTTGAGTTTGACATAATCGGAAAGTATGTAAAACAGCTTGTCAGCGTCTGATGCCTCTGACTGTACTGCCATGCCGGACTCTAATAAGCAGGAACGCTGTCAGATAACCGAAGCCTGCGCCAAGCAATCCTCCTGTGATTATATCTCCCGGGTAGTGTACACCCAGGTATATCCGTGTGTAACTGAATAAAATTGCCCAGACAAACATAACCCAAATCCAGTGTATTTTATCGCGCGTTACCTGCCACAAAAACACGGCAATTCCGAAAGAATTAGCGGCGTGTGATGAGGCAAATCCATACAATCCTCCTTGGTACCCGTTTACCGTATGCACCAATGCCTGCAGATCATGTGCATGTGATGGGCGCAACCGTTCGAAAAAGGGTTTCATGAATCCTGAAACCAGCTGATCGGACAGGATAATTACAATGGCTGCGCCCAAAAGAATCCACAGTGTTTCCCATCTGAAATTCTTAATAAGTTTATAAATTATGAACAGAAAAAGCGGTATCCATGTAAGCTGGTTTGTAAGCCTGAACATTACCTGGTCTATGAAAGGTGAGTGATAACCGTTTAAAAACAGAAACAGATCTTTGTCCAGTGCATCGAGAAACTCTATCAAAATAATGGTTCGAATATTCCCGGTAAAACTATGAAATAATTTAGTGGAATTTACATAAAGAATACATTCAAATCATCCATAAAATCGGCGTAATTGCATAACTTAGATGCATAAAAAACCGTTGTTTGTATGAATCAGGAAGCGGAAATCAAGGTTTTAAAAAGTAAAATAGAAAAAGATATTTTAGTAAAGGCTTACCGGCTTATGTGTACGGCAAAACGTATGTCGGAAACCTATGATGCGCATAAGGAAATATGCAGCAAATATGTACACAGCACTTCAAGGGGGCATGAAGCCATTCAGTTGGCTGCAGGGTTACAGCTAAAGTCGTTTGATTATGCATCATTATATTACCGCGATGATTCCGTTCTGCTTGGCATGGGCTTGCAGCCGCATGAACTGATGATGCAACTCATGGCTAAAAAGAATGATCCGTTTACGGGAGGACGTAGTTATTACGGTCACCCTGCACTGAAGAAAAGGGAATTCCCGACCATCCCACATCAAAGCAGCGCCACGGGTATGCAGGCGATACCCGCCACGGGCATGGCCCATGCGATTCATTACCTCGAAAGTCAGGGGCTTGGCAACAAAAACAATCCTATTGTACTTTGCTCGCTGGGCGATGGTTCGGTAACTGAGGGAGAGGTTGCGGAGGCCTTTCAGATGGCAATCCTGCACAAGCTTCCAATTATTTACCTCGTGCAG
>QIDJ01000295.1 GCA_003228395.1 Flammeovirgaceae bacterium | reverse complement strand
AACGGGTGTATGAAATGAGGCGCTATTTCAACCAATGGCTCAAGGGTAAACCTTCTGTTTGCAATTTCAGGATGCGGAATGATCAGTTTTTCTGAACGGACTTTCGTATCCTGGAAATATAATATATCGATATCAATGACCCTGGACCCCCATATTTCATCCCTTATCCGGCCCATATACACCTCAATGCTGAGAATGGCATCAAGCAGACTGCCGGCCGTACCGCTATATTCGATTTCCACAACCTGGTTCAAAAATTCAGGTTGCCGGGTATTACCCCAAGCCTGTGTAAGGTAAATACTTGATTTATTGCGCACCGCACCAATATTTTTCACAATCAGGTTTAGGGCAACGGAGAGTTGTTGCCTTTTATCCCCTTTGTTACTACCTAATAAAAGATATATTCCAGCCATCAGAAATTAATGGGTAAATAAAATATTTAAAGTATATTATAAAAGCAATTACGCTAATTTTGCAGGTGGAGGTCTGATTTTTACCTCTTATTTTTGGAATAATATAAAAATAAAAGATGAATTTTTTACGTAATGTACTGGCTACACTTGTAGCGCTGTTTATATTTTCAGGACTTGGTTTTCTGTTTATGATTGTACTGGCAGGAATTATGACTGCTGCTGAAAAAACGTCAGTCAGCGAAAACTCCATCCTTCATTTGCAGTTAAATACGCCCATTGCAGAACGCAGTAAGGAAGATCCATTTGCGGGATTTTCGATCCAGGGATCGGGCGCAACCGGCATTCTTGACCTGAAAAAGGCCATACAACATGCAAAAGAAGACGAAAATATAACGGGCATATACCTTGATCCTAAATTTATTATGGCTGGATTTGGCCATGCAGAAGAGCTTCGAAATGCGTTGGATGACTTCAAAACCTCAGGTAAATTTATTATAGCCTGGTCCGATTTAATGAGCGAAGGAAGCTACTATATCTGCTCGGTAGCTGATTCTGTTTTTTTACACCCTGAGGGAGATATGGAATTCAACGGCCTGGCTTATACACTGAGTTTTTTTAAAGGCACATTCGAAAAACTGGATATTGAACCTCAGATATTCAGGGTTGGTGATTATAAGAGTGCGGTAGAACCATTTGTGCGAAAAGATATGAGTGATGAAAATAAGGAACAGGTGGCATCCTTTGTAAATGATATTTATGGTCATATAATAAAAAGCATTGCCGCGTCGCGGGGCTTGGATAATAATACTGTAAATGAGATTTCTTCGGGCTTGTTAGTAAGGAAAGTGAAAGACGCCGTTGATTTGGAACTTATTGACGGTCTCAGGTACTATGACGAAATCGAGGATATGCTTCGTATAACCTCCGGCCTTGAAGAGGATAAAAAAATAAAACTGGTAACATTAAACAAATACCTGAAATCATTTGAACAGAAATCGAGCTCAAAAAACCGTATTGCTGTGATAATAGCTTCCGGCGAAATTGTATTTGGCGAAGGGGAGCAAGACAATATTGGCTCGGATAAGTTTACAAAAGAAATACGGAAAGCGCGCAAAAGCAGCCGGGTAAAGGCCATTGTTTTACGTATCAACTCGCCAGGAGGAAATTTTATTGCTTCGGATGAACTGTGGAGAGAAGTATATTTAGCCAGCCAGGACAAGCCGGTAATAGCTTCCATGTCGAACTACGCTGCGTCTGGCGGATACTACATGGCAATGGCTGCAGATACCATTATCGCTTATCCCAATACAATAACCGGATCAATTGGTATTTATTCCATTCTTTTCAATATTAGCGGATTTCTCGAGAATAAGCTGGGCATTACCTTTGATGTAGTTAAAACAGGTGAATATTCCGATATTTTTACCGTATCGAGGCCGCTGACGGATTACGAAAAGAGCATTTTTCAGAAACAGGCTGAAAATGGGTACGAGACGTTCATTACCAAAGCAGCAGAAGGAAGGGGAATGAGCGTGGAAGAGATCAGTAAAATCGCATCAGGAAGGGTATGGACAGGTAGTCAGGCATTGGAAAACGGACTGGTAGATATGTTGGGTACCTTTGATGATGCAGTACGTATTGCAGCCGAAAAAGCGGGTATTGAAGATGACTATAAACTGAGGTACTATCCGGTTCAAAAATCTTTCTGGGAACAGCTGCTGGCTGATTTCGGACAGGATGTGCAGGCAAAGCTGATCAGGGCGAAAGCAGGCGAGCTTTATCCGTATTTCGAAACGCTTAAGAAATTAAAAAATTATCAGGGAGTTCAGGCCCGGATGCCCTACGAATTGCATACGGGATTTTAAAGCATCTCAGGGGGAATCTCCCAACCATCAAACGTCATTGCCCGAATCGCGTTAGCGATATCGGGCAATCTCATTCTTAAGGCGGTATTGATGATTAAGCTGAATTTGGTGCCTCGTTAGTGAGATTACCCAACTTCACTTCGTTACGTTGGGCACGGCCCGGACCCGGCAGGATGAACCATGCCGGACAAGCAAGCCGGGATGACGGTGGTTATCGAAAGCTTTTGCAGTGAAGGCAGGCTTCGACCTGAATTAGTTAGCAAAAAAGTGATTTATATGGATATTTATGGATATATACGCATATTTATGGATATTTAAAGCAGGAAACGTCAAAGAGAGGTATCAATGCATACAACAGAAAAAAGCGCCCTCGTTAGAGAGCGCTTATCATAAGGTTTAGCTAAGGTTAACCAGGTCAGATTAAAGAACCCTGTCAATATCGAAATTTTCCAGATAATCTGCAACTTTTCGAACAAACATTCCTCCCAATGCGCCATCCACCACCCGGTGGTCATACGAATGCGACAAAAACATTTTATGCCGTATTCCTATCCAATCCCCTTCAGGTGTTTCGATTACCGCAGGCTTTTTGGTAATGGCGCCCACGGCCATAATCGCTACCTGGGGTTGGACGATTATAGGTGTACCCATCACATTTCCAAACGAGCCCACATTGGAAATGGTGTACGTGCCGCCTGATAATTCATCGGGATCAAGTTTGTTCTCCCTGGCTCTTTTTGCGAGGTCATTTACCTGTTTGGAAAGTCCGGTAAGGCTTAACTGATCTGCATTTCTGATTACCGGAACAATCAAGTTGCCGGATGGAAGCGCAACAGCCAGTCCGATGTGGATATCTTTATGCCGGATAATGCGTGAGCCATCCATGGAGATATTCACCATCGGATAGTCTTTGAGCGTCTTGATCAGGGCTTCGATAAAAATGGGCGTAAAGGTAAGTTTTTCTCCTTCACGGCGTTCATATTCCGTTTTAACCTTATCTCTCCATTTCACGATACGTGTCACATCCGCTTCAACAAATGAGGTTACGTGCGGTGAAATGCGCTTGGATTCAACCATTCTTTCGGCGATCATCAACCGCATTCGGTCCATCTCGATTATCTCATCCTGGCCGCTCACGATCGACGCCATAGCAGGTGCACTCACCGAAGGCTGAGGCGCCGGGGTGGTGGAACGTGTTTTGATGTATGCAAGAATATCTTTTTTGGTGACTCTTCCTTCTTTACCCGATCCGGGCAAGGATTCAAGCTCGGTTATGGAAAGATTTTCCTGACGGGCAATATTCAACACCAGGGGAGAATAGAATCTGCCTGAATCCGGTTTTTCAAGTTTGCCGGCGCCGTTTCCTGATACGGAAACAGAAGGTTTTCCGGGTGCGTCTGCCATGACGCCTGCGGATGCCTCAACAGCTACTTTTTCTTTCACGGGCAGATCATCGGTTTTCTGTCCATTTAATTCCATTTCAGTATCAGTATCAGTTTCCGCTTCCGCTTCCGTGCTGATTACTGCAATCGGTTTACCGACTTCCACCACATCGCCTTCTTTGGCAAGTATTTCTTTTAAAATTCCGCCATGTGTGGCAGGTACTTCGGTATCTACCTTGTCGGTGGCGACCTCCAAAACAGATTCATCCTGGTCTATTTTATCACCTTCTTTCTTTAACCAGGTAAGAATGGTGGCCTCCATTATACTTTCGCCCATTTTGGGCATCACCATCTCAACTAATGCCATGTTAACTATTATTTATGTCGGTTCATAAAGTCCATAAAATCAAAGAAAAATTGCCGTGCCTGCCGGCACGAATAAAATTTATTAATAAACCCACCCTTGCCTTCGCGTAGCCGCTACGGCGAAGCAAGGCCTGCACCCCTGCGTGGAGGGGATTACAGGAATTCAATTTTTCTATATTACAAGTTTATAGACTGTTGCCATTTAAAAGCCTATTAACTCAACGAGGCAAATTTAGTACATTACCCGGTATCTTTTTCGTTTTCAGCCAATCTTTGACGTACCATATTCATAGCCACTTTGGCCGATGCTTCAATATTTACCATCCGGTTTTTGACAAATGAAAATTTAAAAGCGCGGGTTTCATCTTTGTCGGAAACGGCTATCCAGACCGTACCGACGGGTTTATCAGGCGTCCCGCCCGCAGGCCCGGCCACGCCGCTAACGGCTACCCCCAGGTCTGCGCCGGTTATTTTTCTCACATTACGGGCCATTTCTTTTACGGTTTGCTCGCTCACTGCCCCGTACTTATTCAATGTTTCTTTATTTACACCCAGAGAAGCCATTTTTATTGCGTTGCTGTACGATACAATTCCACCCAGGAAATAGTCGGAACTTCCCGGAACAGTGGTTAATTTATGCGAGAGAAAACCACCCGTACAGCTTTCGGCCGTAGCTATGGATTTTCCTTTTGACCTTAGCATTTCACCCAACACTTTTTCAAGGGTATCGTTGTTGTATCCGTAAATGTATTTACCGGCCAGGGGTTTTAATTTCCCGATTTCCTGTTCCACATCTGCAATCAGTTGCGATTTGTCATACCCACTGGCGGTCAGCCGCAGTTTTACTTCCATAATACTTGGCAGGTAGGCTAGTTTGATGTGATCCGGAAGTTGTTCTTCCCAGGATTTAATCTTATCAGAGAGCCAGGATTCGCCGATTCCGGTAGTTTTGATTATTTTATGATAAATAAGACGGGTATGAAACCGATCCTTTATCCGGGGCAGAATAATTTCAGTCATCATCCCTTTCATTTCGTGCGGAACGCCGGGCATGGCTACAAATACCGTATCATTTTCGTCAAACCACATACCCGGAGCGCTTCCAAGCTTGTTTGATATCATGGTACAGTTTACGGGTAGTTCAGCCTGTGTACGGTTTGTAGGAGTCAGTTCCTTGCCAAATTTGCTGAATAATTCAGTTACCTCTTTCAGGGCCTGCTCATTAAGCTTTATCTCCACGCCAAAATGTTTTGCCAGCAGGGGTTTGGTAAGGTCGTCGCTGGTGGGGCCAAGACCTCCCGTAATCAGCACAAGGTCAGCCTGCTTCTGTGCCCGGGCAAAGGCATAAAGTATATCTTTTTCATTATCACCGATCGTTACTTTTCTAACCACGCGAATGCCCAGGTCGTCCAGTTGCCGGCTTATCCATTGGGAGTTGGTATCAAGTATTTGTCCGTAAAGAATTTCATCTCCTATGGTGATGATTTCTGCCTGTGTATGTGTCATTTTATTTTTCAATTTTTCATGTTGGGATTAGCTACGAATTTAGCGAGGAATGGATTTATTACCGAATAATGTGTCCATATAACTCCCTGGGAATGTTTTGAAATTTCATAATAGCTTGCAAATGTTAATCTTATAATTGTATTACCCGTGCAATACGCTTAAAATCGTTTTTATACCGCTATTGGCGGTAGAATAGATGTTATGCCAACTAATCGAAAGAGGTAACTATGAAAGGAGAATTTACAGCAATTATTGATTCAACTCCTGAAGGAGGTTATTGGGCTATCTGCCCGGAAGTGCCAGGTGCGAATGGACAAGGCGATACAGTAGAAGAAGCAAAGAAGATTTTGAAGAATTTGAATCAGAATAAATGTCCAGATAAGGCGCTCATCGGAACTGCAATTCCGCTGCGCGTCATTATCTGCGGTGAATTTGTCATTAGCC
>QIDJ01000294.1 GCA_003228395.1 Flammeovirgaceae bacterium | reverse complement strand
ATTTCAGAATATGACTTCGTCTCTAATTAAGCAAGGTCGCTACCTGATAGCATCCGTTCAATGAACTTTACGCCATACATGCTCATATCTTAAACCCCCGCTTAGCTCTATCGTCACTGTTCTGACGGGAACCACTGATATGGTATGACATGTGTGAGAAACAATAAAAGCCGCTTTTGACTTTTATATTTTTACTCATTTTCCGGGTTTTTCCTCAACCCTATCCGAAAATGCGACTGCAAAAGTAGAAAAATACATTACCATTACCAAACTTATATGGTTTATTTTTTTATCGCTCTTCCGGCATGTAATTCCTTCCTTTTGAAGGGAATGCAAAGATAGAAAACATAGTGAAATCAAACTACATTTACATAAAAGAAATTAATGGATTTTCGCAACTGAAACTAACCCTGATAAAATATTTCATGGTACTCAAATTCATCAGATAAAACATAAATATGTCACTACATCACCTGCTTTAATGTAAATAAGCAGCGTACAGCAACAAACCAGGGTTATTTCTCACGTACCAAAGGCCTGGTTAAACAGGTCGGACCGCCACTGCCCTTCAAGCTTATCTCTTCACCTTTATATGTAAATACTTCTGCCCCTTCGGATTCCAGCATGCGCTTTGTGACCGGATTTCTATCAGCCATGATACATACACGCGGTGCAATAGCCAGCACATTGCATCCCAATGTGTAAAATTCGTTTTCCGGAACCTCCACAAGTTTAAAACCCCTCCGCATCAGCGCCTCCCTGAATGAAACCGCCATAAGCGGAGAATACACAACCGCCAGGTTTTTGTCAACCGGACTGAAAACCGACATGAGATGAAATACATCGGCCGGTCCTTTATAATGCGGTGAGTGCACCACTATTACCTCGTCTGTACAATCACGTAAAAGCCCCATTAACCGGGCTATTCCTGTATCATTTGTACGGTATCCGCGCGCCACTGCGATTGTACTTTCATCTACCCAAGCCACGTCACCGCCTTCAATTTTTGCTTTGCCTTCAATTACACCTTTAATTGCTATGCCATGTTTATCGTAAAATAACTGCTGTGCCCGTGGCTCATTTTTCCTGGCCACTTTGCCCATATTGCAAATGATCATTCCGGCATTGCTTGCAATAGAAGCATCACGGACATAAACCGAATCGAGTCCGGTATTTTTGCTTTCCGGTAAAAAATGGGTTACGATTTTGTGTCTTTCTAAAAGCTCCTTGAAGGCCTCGAATTCGTCAATGGCCCGGTTCAAGTAAGGGGCAGATTTATAATTGAGCAATCCCCATTGTTTTTTGATAGCCGAAGCGCTCTCAAAAGCCTCTCTGGGATGTTTGAGAACAACCGACTTTAATACATTAAATTCTGACTGGAACGTAATCATCATTCACTTAAGAAAATTGCGAATTTTAGCCCAAACATAAAACGGAATTCCAGCCATCAGCAACAAAAACCCATAAAATACGATTTCGCTTCCGGAACCGTAAACCGCCCATAACGAAAAACCAAAAGCAGGCAGCCCGGTCAGCAATGACTTTAAAATTTGTTTTTCCCAATTTTCCGGTTTACTTCTGCTTAAAATCAATACCTCAGCCAGGGATGAAAACAGGTAGGGTATAAGTACAGTCAATGTACTCAGCAGAATCAGGAATGTAAACATACCCGCCAGTCCCTTACTGAAATTTAGCAGGACGGCCAGGGTTACAATGGCGCTTGAAAAAACCAATGCGGTCACCGGTACATCCATTTTCGATTTACGTCCAAAAAACAGCGGAAACATGCCCGCATTTGCCACGGCCAGAGGCATTTGACCGGATATTAGTATCCAGCCGTTCAAAGCTCCAAAGGTAGCCATCACGGCTCCAAATCCTATAATATACCGGCCGGTATCACCCCAAAGGATGGCTGCTGCATCTGCAAATGGAGCGGGAGAATTCACCAGCAGTTGAGGAGAAACAAGCCCCATCACAGATATGCTGCCAATCAGATAGATGAATACCGTAGCGGATGTGCCAATCAGAATGGCCCGCGGAATTGTTTTTGCAGGCTTTCTTATATTTTCTGCAGGTATGGTGGCTGTTTCCATGCCAAGAAGCGCCCATAGTGTAAGGGTGATAACGGAAGCGATGGCGCCCAAGCCAGATTCTTCGCTCAGATTAAAGGGCACAAAATTTCCTGGCTCAATGTAAAATAAGCCAACGATACTTATTACAAGCAGCGGCGCAATTTTCAAAATAGTCGTAATTAGCTGCATTTGCCCGCCGCTACGGATGCTTTTTGCATTCAGAAATGTCAATAACCAGATAGCGCCAATGGCTACGAGCGCAGATCCCATGCCCGATTCAGCCAATGCAGGAAAGAAAACGGACATGTAACCTGCGAAAGACACGGCAATAGCCGCGTTGCCAATCATAACGGATATCCAATAGCCCCAGGCAACCAAAAACCCGATAAAATCGCCAAACCCTTCTTTGGTATAAACATAAGGGCCGCCCGTTCGGGGCATCATCCTGCTCAACCGTCCGAATACGACTGCCAGCAGCATGGCCCCTGCACCGGAAATGAGCCATCCTACGATACTGATACCGCCGTACCGGGCCAGGGAGGCAGGCAGCGAAAAAATGCCAGAGCCAATCATATTGCCGATTACAAGCGAAGTTGTGATCGCTAATCCAATTTTTCGGCCGTTGAATCGGCTGCCATTCTCATTTTCTGTCATACTAATGGCTGAAAATAGGAATAAATTTTTATAATTTTAAAGGAATTCCATTATCGGATTATCAAATTAATTCCAGCTGTGGCAAAATACATCGTCGATCCACTAATTCAAAAAGCGTCCACACTGCCTGCTTCTTTTTATACTAACTCGCAGCATTTTAATCGTCTTCTTTCGTGTTTTTCGAGGCCTGAATCTACATTCCCGCTTCTTTAGGGGCAGGATGTGTATTATTTTCTATCTCAGTATCTTAATCTATTCGGTTTAATGCCTGATCCAGATCGGCAATGATGTCATCCATATCTTCGATGCCCACCGACAGCCTCACCAGTTCATCGGTAATACCGGCCTCAAGACGCGCTTCCCTCGAAAGGCCTGCGTGCGTCATCGAGGCAGGATGCTGAATCAACGTTTCAATACCCCCAAGCGAAACGGCCAGAAGCGCAAGTTTGACATTATTCATGAGGGTAACTCCTGCATCATGGCCCCCTTTAACCCCAAAACTCATCATTGCCCCGAAACCCGACATTTGCTTTTTTGCGAGATCCCGCTGTTTGAAGGAATTCAACCCCGGGTATTTCACCCACTCAATTTTGGGGTGACTTTCGAGATATTCGGCAATTAACATGGCGCCCGACTGGGCTTTGTCGATGCGAAGTGAAAGTGTTTTAACGCCCCGAAGTACCATGTATGCCTGGTGCGGATCCATGTTTCCTCCCATAAGTACCATGGTGTTATGCAGTCTTTCATACATGTCCTTGTCTTTCGCAATCAATGCCCCACCAACAATATCTGCATGGCCGTTAATAAATTTCGTGAGCGAATGAAGCGAAATATGCGCGCCTAAATCCAATGGTTTTTGTAAATAGGGACTACAGAAGGTATTATCAACCACCACCGTGATATCATACGCTTCGGCTATTTTGCACACCTCCCGGATGTCGGTAAGCTCAATGGTTGGATTAGCCGGTGTTTCCAGATACAACAGCTTTGTGTTAGGCTTAATCGCTGTCCGGATGTTTTCAGGCGTAGAAGTGTCGGTGTAAGTGGATTCTATACCGAACCGGTGGAATATCGTTTCCATTACTCCACGGCTTGGGCCATAAACGGTAGAGGTACTGATCATGTGGTCGCCCTGCGCAAGCAACGCTGCATAAACCGTGGTGACCGCCGCCATCCCCGACGATAGCACGATGCCTCCGTAGCCGTTTTCCAACTCGGCGAGTTTTTTTTCCAGGACTTCGAGTGTAGGGTTGCCTATGCGCGTATAAATATACCCTTTACGTTTTCCGGCAAACAGATCGGCTCCGTGTTGCGCATTTTTAAACGAGAAGGTTGAAGTTTGATAGATAGGCGTTACAGCGCTTCCGAATTCATCCTCGAAATCTCCGGCATGAATAAGTTTGGTGTCAAAGGAGGCATGCTTTGTGTCCATGATTAAAGGTATTTTGTGCTATTTATTCAAAAATATGACGGTTTTAGGAATCTGTATGTGACAATCGTTGCAGTTCGATGCGATTTTTGTCATGTTCGGAAATTTTTTCGCTTTACTTTTGATGAAACAGATATCAAAAGATTTAACTCCATCTGTATGATGAAAAAAACAGGACTCTTTTTACTCTTTTTTGCTGGTTATAGCGCCTCACTACACAGTCAGCCTGAACATCCGGATTTTGTTTATATCCATGAGATTATACCAGATGTTCAGTACGATATACGCTATTTCACCACTGACAATTTTATGGGTAAACGAATAGACGGGTATAATAACCCGGTTGCCCTCCTCACCGGTGAGGCTGCCACCGCACTGAAAAAGGTTCAGGCAGAACTTAACAATCAGGGGCTTGAACTGAAGGTGTTTGATGCCTACCGGCCACAGAAAGCCGTCAATCATTTTATCCGGTGGGCCAGAGTGCCGGAGGATACCTTAACGAAACGGAAATACTACCCTGACGTGGACAAAAAAGACCTTTTTGAACGGGGCTATATCGCTGAAAAGTCAGGGCATACGCGGGGTAGCACACTCGACCTGACGATCATTAACTTGGCAACCGGACAGGAACTTGATATGGGCAGCCCCTGGGACTTTTTCGGTGAAATTTCCCATCAAGGTACTGATTTAATCACAGAAAAGCAGACCTCAAACAGGAACTTGCTGCTCGAAGTGATGAAAAAACACGGCTTCCGGCCGTATGCAAATGAGTGGTGGCATTATACGCTTGAAAACGAACCTTACCCTGATACCTACTTCGATTTTGATATACAATAAGCAGACGCATACGATTAACCCGAAATAGATAACATGATCCCGAGACTTCTGACTTTGATACAAAAGCATGCCACCGGAGCAAATGTGCTGGTTTGGTTTCTCCTCGCCCAGGTAATCTATTTTTCCATGCTGTTGGTTACCATACCCAAAGTACTTACGCATGCCGGCGAATTAAAGCTGCTCGATATGATGCCCGCAGGGTATGATGTGAAGTATGTGAAATTGCTATTTGAAAGTCTTGGGGAGGAAGGAAGGGTAGCTTATTTATACCGGCAGATACCGCTGGACCTGATTTATCCATCACTTTTTGCTATCTCATTCGTTCTTTTGCTTGCCTATATTTTAAATAGGATAACCAAAGAAGGCAGCAAGGCATTTTACTTATGCCTGCTTCCCATTGCTGCCGGGTTCTTTGATTACCTGGAAAATTCCGGGATTATCCACATGCTGGTCACATATCCTGACTTTTCGTTTGCTGTTGCCAAAACGACCAGTGTTTTTTCCATTCTGAAAAGCGCATTTATGACGTTATATTTTATTGTTCTGGCAGGCAGTATTGGAGCTTTACTGCTTAAAAAAATCAAAAAAAGAAGGATATTACACGTGTAAATTTAAAAAAATAACACGTGTAATTGGCCCATCACAAAAAAGGAAATAGTCGTTGTAAACTAATTTTTTTCATTCTTTCTCCAAATATATTGCTGTGAAACAGACAAACATCCATTTCATTTCAGCAGGTCCTCCCGGTTTATTATTTTCCCGTTGGAAATTATCTGATCAATGTCATTCAGGTTTTTCAGGTCATCCAGCGGATTTGAATTCAGGATCAGCAGGTCGGCTTCATAGCCTGATTCAATTCTGCCGGTTTTCCACCCAAAAGCCTTTGAAAAATTAACTGTAGCAGCCGCGAGTGTTTCTTCTATGCTCAACCCTACCTGCGTGTGCAGCAGCATGAGCTCCGTGTGCAATGAAATGCCCGGCATCG
>QIDJ01000343.1 GCA_003228395.1 Flammeovirgaceae bacterium | reverse complement strand
ATGGCTGTTTTAACATTTTTCAAATCATCCCTTTTAGCCGAATTATACGCCCACTGCATAGTCACACTGCTTAAAAGCAATATGCCTGTATTCCAGTAAAATATAGACGGAAGGCTGAAATCGAGCCAGTTGCCTTCGGCCTGCCTGACAATATAAGCGCTTGTAAATGCCGCAAACAACATGACAATGGTTACGATAAACAACCACAATGCAAACTTTTTCGGGTTCATCGAAAAAGGCCTTTGCGGTTTTTCCACAATTTGTAAATCCCTGACCATAACTAAATTTTATCGAGCATAAATGACACCTGAATAACAGGCAGGTAAATAAATGATCCAAACATAATATTTAATGCAGACTTCCTCGTTGGGGCTTTCATCAGCAAAAAGGTTTGCCCGAGAAACAATGCCCCGCAAATCACGGCAATAAATGCCGAATTAATTCCTGTAAGGCCAAACCTTGCCGGCAGCAAACTGACCGGAAGCAGGAAAAGCGCATAGATCATGATCTGAAAAGCCGTTTCCATATCCTTTCTTCCTTCGTTTGGCAATAATTTGAAACCTGCCTTTTTATAATCATCGTCAGCCACCCATGCGATGGCCCAGAAATGTGGGAATTGCCAGATAAACTGGATACCGAAAATAATAAGCGCCATATGATCAATGCCTCCGGTAGCGGCCGTCCAGCCAAGTAAAGGTGGTAATGCGCCCGGAATAGCCCCTACAAACACAGCAACCGGACCCACGCGTTTTAAAGGCGTGTATATAAAGCAATAAATCAACAGTGAGATAAATGACAGCAGTGTGGTTAACGGATTGGTGGAAATCCATAGCAATAGTAATCCTGCCAATCCGGAGAATGCGGAAAATACAATTGCTTCATTCATGGTAAGCCTTCCTGAGGGCAATGGACGATTTTTCGTCCGGTCCATCAGGCGGTCATACTCTACCTCCATTACCTGGTTTATGGCAACGGCGGCTCCTGATACTAAAAATCCTCCGATAAACAACAACATCAGGGTTTGCCAGTTAACCGGGCCGGATACACCCAATACATATCCGAAAACTGATGAAAAGGCTACCACCATGGATAGCCGCGGTTTCCAGAGCTCCGTCAGCGCCCTCAGCCTGGAGGCGGGCGATGTAATAACTATTGCAGATGCTATCCCCTGGTTCATATCTGTTTTGTTCTGTATTTATTCCTTTGCATCGTCCACTATAATTGCATCTCCGTTATCCAGACCTTCCAGTTTTATGGATTCAGTTTCGCTGGGAAGATTTGATTCCGGGGTTTCCGAAAACGGAATGTTTTGCGGTATAAAATCTTCTTTGGCGCCAGGCTTGCTGTAGTCGTAAGGCCACCGGTACACAGTTGGAATCTCACCCGGCCAGTTTCCATGACCCGGATGTATGGGAGCGGTCCATTCCAGTGTGTTGGAATTCCATGGATTCTGAGGCGCCTTTCTGCCACGGAAAATACTGTAGAAAAAGTTGAAAAGAAAAACAAACTGTGCCACCATGGTAATAAAGGAGGCAATCGTGATCAGGGCATTCAAATCGGTGTAGGAATTGAATGCGTCAAAATTGGTAAAGGAATAGTACCTTCTCGGAAAACCTGCTATGCCAATGTAATGCATCGGAAAAAATACCGAATAGATTCCGACGAACGACATCCAGAAATGTATATACCCAAGACGTGCATCCATCATACGCCCGAACATTTTCGGGAACCAGTGATACACACCGGCTACCATTCCAAAGAACGCTGCGCTACCCATTACAATATGAAAATGCGCCACCACAAAATACGTATCATGAAGCTGTATATCCAGCGCTGCGTTGCCGAGGAAAATACCTGTTACTCCCCCCGTAATGAAAAAAGAAACCAGGCCTATTGAAAACAACATCCCGGGAGTATATATGATATTTCCCTTCCAGAGTGTGGTAAGGTAGTTAAACACTTTTACGGCGGATGGCACAGCGATAATAAGCGTCAGCAGCATAAATACCGATCCGAGAAACGGGTTCATTCCAGTCACAAACATATGATGCGCCCACACCACGAACGAAAGGATGGCAATACCCATCAACGACCCGATCATAGCCCGGTAGCCAAATATGGGCTTACGTGAATTGGTAGATATAATTTCAGATGTGATACCCAATGCGGGCAAAATCACTATATACACTTCGGGATGGCCTAAAAACCAGAATAAATGCTGGAAGAGAATAGGGCTGCCTCCGGAATTAGGGAGCGCCTCACCTCCGATATAAATATCAGAAAGGTAAAAGCTCGTTCCAAAACTCCGGTCAAAGATCAGCAGAAGCACGGCGGCAACCAGCACCGGAAAAGATAGCACACCAATTATAGCCGTAAGGAAAAATGCCCAGATAGTAAGCGGGAGTCTTGTAAAACTCATTCCGCGTGTCCGGAGGTTAATAATGGTAGTTATATAGTTTATTCCACCAAGCATGGTTGACACAATAAAAAACACCATGGCTATCAGCCACATTGTCATACCCAGGCCTGAGCCGGACATAGCCTGAGGCAGTGCGCTTAACGGCGGATAAATGACCCATCCTCCCGAAGCAGGACCGGTTTCGATAAACAACGAAATAAACATGACCACACTTGACAGAAAAAAGAACCAGTACGACAACATATTCATAAAGCCCGACGCCATATCGCGGGCGCCAATCTGCAGCGGTATCAGAAAATTACTAAACGTGCCACTCAGGCCTGCTGTGAGCACAAAAAACACCATAATCGTGCCATGCATCGTCACCATCGCCAGGTAAAATTCAGGGTCCAGCTTTCCGGATTCGGTTATCCAATCGCCAAAGAAAGGCCTGAGCCACTCGAGCGATGCCTCCGGAAAACCAAGCTGCAACCTGAATACCAGCGACATCATACCACCCATGAGCGCCCAGAATATACCTGTGATCAAGAACTGTTTGGCGATCGTTTTATGATCCTGTGAGAAAATATATTTTGTAACGAAAGACTGCTCATGATCATGATGATCTTCATGATGTGTGCCTTCCGCTACATGTATATCTGCTGTTGCCATAATTGTGTCGTCTTCTTTTTGCTGCTGTTTTCTAAACCTGTTATTTTTCGTCCAATGATATACCTGCATTGATCATGGCCAGCTCTCTCATCTCTTCAGGAATTTTTGAAATATAACCGGGATTTTTTGCCAGCCAGGGCTGTTGTTCGGCCTTCCATTTTTCATAGTCTTCCGGTTCGTCAACAATCACCAGCAACCGCATTGAAAAATGACCTTTGCCGCAAATTTCCGTACAGGCTATTTCATAATTAAAATCCTCGTTTCCGGTTTCGACACGCATTTCCTGGGTGGTTTTGGTAGGAACAAACCAGAATTGTGTGGGCATGCCCGGTACGGCATCCATTTTCAGTCTGAAATGAGGGGCAAATACACTGTGAAGCACATCCCTGGCACGTATTTTGAAAAGAACAGGCTTCCCTTTCGGGAGATGTAATTCTCTTGGTATAAAATCATCATGGGCATTTCGGTCAGAAAAATCCACGCCAAACAAATTTTCGGCGTCAATCAGGCGGTAATTATAGTCGCCAAGTTTATCGTCTTTGCCCGGATAGCGTGTAGCCCATGCAAACTGATAGCCCATAACTTCGATTACTTCCGAATCGTTGGGGGCTTTGGCTGTTATATCATTCCACGCTCTCAGCCCGCTAAATACGAGCAAGGTCAATACAATGGCAGGAACTATGGTCCAAATAATTTCAAGTTTATTGTTATCAGGAAAGAAATAGGCACGCTTTTCCGCTTTATACTGATATCTGAAACTAAAATAAAATAACAGAATATTGGTAAGAATAAATATGAATCCGGTTACGGCAACGGTGATCCAGAAAAGCCTGTCGGTTACGGCGCCATGTTCGGATGCAAGCGGCAAATTATATGTTTCAAATGTAGCGGTTGAATACCAGATAGTGACAAGCCCGCTTACAATCAGGAAAATGAGCAGCAGCGCCCCATTTATCCTGTTGCTGCCTCTGTCAACTTTTGTTCGCTCTTTTCGGGCTACACTAACTAAAGAGGATACCCTTACCAGGGCAATGATGACAGTAAGTACAAGTATTCCACCAACAATCAGAACTAAATTCGTCATAATGTGCTTAATCTATGTATTGTTTCTTTTAAACTATCTAAATATCGTGATGCAGGCTTTCCTCGAGCATCGGATGGTTTTTTGCAATAAGAGGCACTTTTGCCAGGTTAGTAAGCACCACATATAAAAACATGGCGATAAAAATCATGGTAACGCCAATTTCAATAAACCCAAATCCGCCGTCGAATTGCATGGTACCCGGTGTAATCATCAGATAATAGTCAAACCAGTGGCCGACCAGAACGATAATAGTAACGATTTTCAGAAATATCCGGTGCCGTTTCGATTCTCTTGTCATAAATAGCAGGAACGGAAAGACAAAGTTTAAAATGAGGTTTAAATAATATACAGGTTTATAATGCGTGGAAATGCGCTCAATGAAATAGATCGACTCCTCGGGTATGTTTGCATAATAGATAAGCAAAAACTGGCTAAACCATATATACATCCAGAAAATACTGAACCCGAAAACGAATTTACCCAAATCATGCAGGTGATTGGCATTCACCACCGAGAGTAATCCTTTATCTTTCAGAAACACGACCAATAAGGTAATAAACGCCAGACCTGCAACCCACCAGCTGGCAAAAACATACCAGCCAAACATGGTGCTGAACCAGTGCGTATCGATTGACATTACCCAGTCCCAGGCAGCGATAGAAGAAGTAACGGCAAAGAACACCAGAAATATCGCCGACAAACTTCTCATTTTAAAATAGGGTTGGGAACCCCCTTCCATATCTTCGCGTAGCGACCATTTTCTTAGCTGAATAAAAAACCAATACCAGGCGCTGAAAAATATAACCAGACGTGCAAACCAAAAAACCGGAAAGCCCGGGTGATCGTCAGCAGGCCAGAAGAAAAATCCTTTTTTTGCATTAATAATCGGGTCAAAATGCGTTCCTCCTGCTACATACAGGTCTGTATGGGTCCAGTGAAAAATATCCTGACCGGCAAAAAAGAACAAAACCACGGCAATGATTCCGGCAATGGGCAGCCAGTACCCCATGGCTTCCGGCACCCGCTTAAATCCGGCTGACCAGCCGGCCTGGGCCGCATACTGAATGGCCACAAAGAAAACCCCTATTACAGCCAACCCGGTAAAGAATATATTGTTTTGCCAGAGAGAAACATAAAGTCTTTTCAGCCATATGGGGCTTCCGTGTGATTCCCCTTCTGCGGGTTCTTCGTTCATGCCGGTAGTATAAGTTCCAGGATCAGCAGAGGCAAGCAATGCTGAAGTGTCCGCATTCGTGTTGCGAAGTGCACTCTCGCCGGTTGCATGCCCCGAGCCACTGTTCATGATAAGTATAATACCAATGATCGTGAGAATTATCCCAATAAAGCCAACCACCGCCAGACGTTTCCTGGCTGCAGGGCTGAAAATGTATTTCTCGTCGAAATTGTACTGTTTCTCTGACATAATTATTGCTGTTGCAAAATCTGAACGTATCTGACTATTTCCCACCTTTCTTTCACACTAAGTTGTGAGGCGTGTGCGCCCATTCTGCCTTTTCCATAAGTGATCACATGAAATAAATGCCCTTCGCCTTTATTTATCACTGCGGCAGAGGTATAGGATATCACGCCGGCAAATCTCTCACCAACTTTTCCCGGTGTCTGACCGTCGGTTCCGTGGCAATGTGAGCAAAATTTAGTGTATAATTCTTTTCCGCTATTAACAACCGATGCGGTACTGTCAAGCGGATTCCTGAGTATCCTTTCTGCAAGCGCAAAACTATCTTTAGGAATCCGGTAGGGAATAAAATCTCCCCGCCTGACTGTATTGGCCACCGGTTCCCGCATATTCATACCATACGGGTTATTCGGATT
>QIDJ01000224.1 GCA_003228395.1 Flammeovirgaceae bacterium | reverse complement strand
CTGCTTTCGTAGCGAATCAGCAAAATTTTCTTAAAATTTGAATAAACCTATTGATAATGTTATGAATAAAGATAAAGATATATTAAACAATGGTCCGAATGGGGCAGAGATATCACCGGATGAGGAAAAACGTATCCGTCAGGCATTTAAGGATAAGGATTGGGCGGAAATCAAAAGCACGGACTCATGGGTGATATTTAAGGTAATGGCCGAATTTGTACAGGGATTTGAAAAACTGGCTAAAATCGGACCTTGTGTAACCATATTCGGATCGGCGCGTTCAAAGCCTGATTCAGAAAATTACCAGATGGCACAACGGATTGGAGCAAAACTGGTGGAACACGGCTATGGCGTCATTACCGGCGGAGGGCCAGGTATTATGGAAGCCGGCAACAGAGGAGCCCATGAAGCCGGGGGCAAATCAGTGGGTCTGAATATCGAACTTCCAAATGAACAATTCAATAACATCTATATTGATTCGGATAAACTAATTGATTTTGATTATTTCTTTGTGCGTAAAGTAATGTTTGTCCGCTATTCGCAAGGCTTTATCGCCATGCCAGGCGGATTTGGCACCCTGGATGAATTTTTTGAAGCGCTGACGCTCATACAAACCCAGAAGATAGGCAGGTTTCCGATAGTACTGGTAGGGCGTACATTTTGGGGGGGCCTGATAGACTGGATTGAAAGCACCGTACTTACCAAAGAAGCCAATATCAATGCCGAGGATATGCTTCTGTTCAACATCGTGGAAACTCCGGGAGAGGCCGTAGATGTAATCAACGAATTTTATGCGAAGTATCTTCTTTCACCCAACTTTTAGCCTTGAAATTATCCGATTATTTATCTGTCTTAAGTCTGTTAACATTGCTTGGTTACATCGCCTTTAACGAAGCCCGTGATAACGATCAGGATGACAAGCTGCTTCCCGGATTTACCAGCCAGGAAATAGCGCCTGGAAATTATATTGCTAAAAGTATCACCCTTCCTGAGCAACTCACTTTTGCGGGCGAACATGTGCCCCTTGACGAGCCTGATGTTATGGAACGGCTGGACAGGGAATTGCATATTAATGCGTACTGGCACAATAACACAATTTTTATTATAAAACGGGCGCACAGGTGGTTTCCAGGCATAGAAAGTGTACTTGCTGAAGAAGGCGTACCTAATGATTTTAAATACCTGCCTGCCATTGAAAGTAATTTTTTGAATGATACGTCACCTAAGAATGCGGTTGGTTTCTGGCAAATCAGGAAGTCAACTGGCCGGGAGATGGGACTTGAAATAACAAGGGAGGTGGATGAACGCTACGATCCTGTCAAATCCACTCGTGCTGCCTGCAAATACCTGAATAAAGCATATAAAAAATTCGGAAACTGGACCATGGTAGCAGGTTCCTATAACCGGGGAATGTCTGGTATTCAACGTGCCATCGAAAAACAGAAAACCGATTCGTATTACGACCTTCTCCTGAATTCGGAAACCTCCAGGTATGTATTTAGAATTCTTGCCATTAAAGAGATTATTGAAAATCCTGAAAATTATTATTTCGACATCAGCGATGAACATCTTTACAAGCCGTACAAGGTTGAATATGTGGAGGTTACGAAAACGATTCCCGATCTTGTTGAATTTTCGAAAATGCAGGGTATAAGCTACAAACAATTGAAGCAGTATAATCCCTGGCTGAGGCAGAATAAGCTCACTGTGAGCGGTAACAAAAAATACCTGATTGCCATCCCGTTCTGATTGAGAGGAGAATTGAGCAGAAATGCTTTTCATAAGATTCTACTGTTATTTAAGCATTTTCGTATTCTTTCATTCTTTCATTTTATCTTAAACCCACAACTAATAGAAGTGTAAGGTTTTTCTACGATCAGGCGGCCGCATCCGGGTGGCGTCATTACATTTATGACAATTTTACGATTACCTTTGTAATTCAACAAAGAAAACATGCCTTCCTTAGCTGAAAAAGACGTTGATACTGAATTACACTGTACGCATTGCAGTGACGTTTGCGATGATGATTCGATACGGGCGGATGATACGGTTTTTTGCTGCCTGGGATGCAAAACGGTGTACCAGATATTGCACGAGAATGGCCTGGATGCATATTACCGGCTTGAAGATCAGCCTGGAGTAAGTCTGAAACATAATAAGGGTAAGGATTATTATGCTTTTATTGACAAGGAGGATATCCAGCGAAAAATACTGAACTACCTGGGTGACGACCTGGCAAAGTTACGGCTTTTTATACCTTCCATACATTGCAGCTCCTGCATCTGGCTACTTGAAAACCTGTATAAACTGAAAAATGGAATTAATCTGTCAATAGTCAACTTTCCCAGAAAAGAATTAAGCATAGATTATGATCCCAGGGCCATTACTTTGCGGGAGGTGGTGGAAATGCTCGCTTCACTGGGATACGAGCCTGAAATAACGCTTGAAACCACTGAAAATAAGAACCAGGTCAGTAAACATCAGCGAAACCTGCTTATAAAAATAGGTGTGGCGGGTTTTGCATTTGGCAATATTATGCTGTTCAGCTTTCCCGAGTATGTAGGCCTTGACCGCCTGGTAGAACCCCAGTTCAGCCGGTTTTTTTCGTTTGTAAGCATGGTATTTTCGCTGCCGGTTATTTTTTTCAGCGCATCAGACTATTTCAAATCCGCCTGGTCCGGACTTAAACAACGGCTCATCAGTATTGATGTACCAATTGTAATAGGCGTCGTTGCACTGTTTACAAGAAGTGTGTATGAAGTGGCGATGGCTTACGGTACCGGCTATTTCGACAGTTTGGCAGGACTGATTTTCTTTTTGTTGCTGGGAAAATGGTTTCAGGGAAAAACCTATGAAAGCCTGTTGTTTGACCGGAATTATAAATCGTACTTTCCGGTGGCGGTAACAAAGTTATTGCATAATGGGAAAGACAAAGATAACGACCGTGAAAGCATACCGATAAATGAGCTGGTTCCCGGTGACCGCATACTGATCCGTAATGCAGAACTGATCCCGGCGGATGCCGTATTAATAAGCGAAGAAGCCTGGGTGGACAACAGCTTTGTTACAGGTGAATCAAGAGCCGTCCGGAAATGCTCGGGTGATTATATCTATGCCGGAGGGAAACAGGCAGGCCCGGTCATCGAGCTTGAAGTGGCAAGAGAAGTCTCACAAAGCTATCTGACCCAGTTGTGGAACAAAGACGCCTTTAAAAAATCCCACACCTCAAATCAAAAGGATTTAATTAACAAAATAAGTAAATATTTTACAGCAGTTGTATTACTGATTGCATTTGGAGCAGGTACATTCTGGCTTATCAGCGATCCTTCAAAAGCCCTTAACGCCTTTACTGCCGTGTTGATCGTGGCCTGTCCGTGTGCACTGGCGCTTGCTACCCCATTCGCTGTTGGAAGTACCCTGCGTGTATTTGGCAGGAACGGATTTTATCTTAAAAATGGCGATGTGGTAGAATTGCTGGCCAATGTTGATGAAATCGTATTTGACAAAACGGGAACAATAACCATGCAAAGTCAGGACAGGAATGGAATAACGTTTACGGGTGAATTGAATGAAAAGGATAAACAACGAATTGCTGATCTGACAACCAACAGTTCGCATCCGTTGAGCAGAATCATTGCAGGAAGCCTGACAAGCAACTTTTCAACCGGCAGGAACCGTTCGATCAGTGATTATACGGAGGTAAAAGGCAAGGGGATATCAGCTAAAGTAGATGGTGCAGGTGTAATGCTGGGTTCTGCGGAGTTTACAGGATACAACTATGTGAACGGTGCTGATCACAGGACCTCACGGGTCTTTGTAACCATTGACAATGAAAAGAAAGGTTTTTTCAGTATTACCAACACTTATCGTGAAAACTTTGAAAGGGTGATAATAAAACTGAGGGGAGCTTATAAAATGAGTGTATTGTCTGGTGACAATTCTGCTGAAAGGTCTTTTCTGGAAAATGTTTTCCCGGAAAATACGGAATTGTACTTTGAACAAACTGCTTATGATAAACTCGGGTTTGTAAAGAAAAGGCAAGATACCGGCAGCAATGTACTCATGATCGGCGACGGATTAAACGATTCAGGGGCGCTGGCACAAGCCGATGTGGGAATAGCCGTAGCAGATAATGTTAATAATTTTACACCGGCATCCGATGCCATTCTTTCAGGCAGCAATTTCAGCCTCTTTCCTGCTATTCTCTCTTTTTCCAAAACAACAGTAAAAGTTATAATATATAGCTTTGTGCTATCATTTATATATAATATTGCAGGGTTAGGTTTTGCCATATCAGGTAATCTCACGCCGGTGTTTGCAGCCATATTAATGCCTTTGAGCAGCATAAGTGTGGTGGTTTTTACAACCGGAGCAATAAACTTGATGGCTTCAAAAGTTGGCTTCCGATAATATGTCTGTTATATTTATATTAATTCTGATTTCTGCTGTGATTGCATCTACTTTTCTGATTGCCTTTATATGGTCGGTTAAGTCAGGCCAGTACGACGACACCTACTCGCCGTCGGTACGCATACTTTTTGACGATAAAGTGAAAAAAGAAAATAAAGAAGATTCCGGCAAGACCAAATACAATAACAGGAAAAAGGTATGATGATTTCAGAGGAAATACTGGCAAAATATGAGTGCATTCAGGTGAGTGCCGGGAAAGGGCAGTATCTTTTTCATGAAGGAGATGAAGCAATCTGCTATTTTCAGATCATAGAAGGGAAAGTAATGCTTGTAAACTACAGCCCCGAAGGGCAGGAGTTTATACAGGGAATTTTTACGGCCGGACAAAGTTTTGGCGAACCGCCGCTTGTGGGTGGATTTGTATATCCCTCAAATGCGGTAACGCTCGAACCCACTGTAGTCAGAAAAGTAAAGAAAGACGAATTTCTGGCATTGCTTTATGATCATTTTGATTTACATCTTAAGCTTACAAAAGAGCTTTCGGAAAGACTGGCGTTTAAAAGTATGATGAGTAAAGAAATGGCCAACAATACTCCTGAAGCTCGTATTTTAACATTAGTTGAACATTACCGGCATATCATGGGGGTGTCAAACGGGAATAAAAAAGGACAGATGCCGCTTACCCGCCAGCAAATTGCCGGCCTTACCGGACTTCGGGTTGAAACGGTAATCAGAACCATTAAAAAGATGGAGGAAAAGGGAATTCTGGAACTTGAAAGTCACAAAATCATCTTTGACAACAAGCCGGTTAGTTCTTGATATTCAGCTATGTAACACAGTCTGCCGGTGGATTAACAAATCAGCAAAGGGGTTACTTTAAACGCGCTTGATTTGTTTTTCACACATTCCCCGGAATGCCCTGATTTTTATCAGATTTTCTTATTACAGAAATCAGTCTGAATTTATGATTTGAAACATACAATGTTTTGAGCTATCGCTCTACCTTTGAAAATCAATTGGTATCAACCTTAAATAAAATAGTTATGAAAACAAATTATTTTGTAAAGCTGTTTGCCTTTCTTGTACTGGGATCTGTGATCACAGGTTGTCAGCAGAGCGCAACAAATAGCGGTGGAGCGTTAAAGAGTGATGTCGCTTCACGTGTTTATGTAGCCCCGGGTGAGCTGGATGAATTCTATGCTTTCTTGTCCGGTGGATTCAGCGGACAGGTAGCCGTTTACGGGCTGCCTTCCGGCAGATTGTTCAGGGTAATCCCGGTATTTTCTGTAGATGCTGAAAAGGCATATGGGTTTAATGAAGAAACCAAGCCCATGCTACAGACAAGCCATGGATTTATACCATGGGATGACTCGCACCATCCGGAACTCAGCCAAACCGATGGTACCCCTGATGGAAAGTGGCTGTTCATTAACGGGAACAACACCCCCAGAATTGCACGAATCAGTCTTTATACTTTCGAAACGGTTGAAATCATTGAAATCCCTAATTCAGGTGGGAACCACAGTTCACCGTTTACTACAGAAAACACAGAATATGTGGTAGCAGGAACGCGTTTCAG
>QIDJ01000115.1 GCA_003228395.1 Flammeovirgaceae bacterium | reverse complement strand
TACTGCTGAATACATCAGACACAGCAAAGTCAGGCTTAAAAGTATAAGCTTCTTTTTCACATTAAATAAAATTAACCTGTTTCTCTGAAATTCTATTACCTATTGCTTCCTTCTGCCGGCGCTGCCTGAGCTGCGTGTACCGGAGCTTCTTGTTCCTGAGCTTCTGGTACCGGAAGAAAAACTACGGGATGAACCGGATGAGCCGGAACTGTAACTCCTCGTACGGGAAGGAGACGAACCAGACCTGTATGAGGATGACGACCGGACATTTGAGCCACGATAATTACCTGACGATCTGTTGGTATTTGAACCAAACCTAAAATTTCGCGAACTTCTGCCTGTTGAGCCCGAATAATTACGGCTGGTTGATGTGGAAGTGCGCGAATACCTGGAAGTAGAACTTCCGGATCTACTTGTTTGGGTGTAGTTACCTGAATCATTGTACGACCTGGTTCGCTGTTGAGACGTCCTGGTACTGGCGTCATCGGTACTTCTTGTCCGTGTTCGTTTATAATAATTGTTTCTTGCACCGGTACTGGTTCTACCACTTTTCACGGCAACACTGCCCCTGTCGATATATACCCGGTTGTCATCATTGCCTGACCGGTTATCATTATAATTTCGTGAGTAATTGGAGGTGCCACGTGTGGTTCTCGGAGCACGTGTAACCTTACGTACAGATACAACGCTGGCATTATAATCATTGCTGCTGTAGCTTCCACTGTAAAGGCTGCTTCCTGTATAGTATCCTTGAGCGTAACCGGATGAATAAGCAGATCCATATCTCCAGCGATCCCAGTAAAAGGGATCATAAGGGTCATAAAATCCATTATAACCGTAAAAACTGTTAAAACCGTATGGGTTGTAAAATGACGAATATGGGTTGTAAAATGACGAATATGGAGATCCGAATCCATAAGATACACTAAGCCGGAACCCACTGCCACCGTAATAAGGCGAAGGGAAAAACGGACTATAGCCATACCCGTATGACAGCGAAGGATAAAACCCGAATCCGGGAGCCCGGTTCCAGTTATAATTGGCATTGGCATTACCGGTGGTTACATTACTACCTTCTGCTGTTACATTGTTTTTATCATAATCTTCAACAAAGTATTCTGTTTCTGACGTAGTTTCTTCTTCCGAGAGGACTTCACTGGTGTATTTCGCAATATATTCCGGGTTTACAGTTTTTGAGGAGTAGTTTACATCGGCATATTCGTTCACTTGGTCTTCTTCGAGTGGTTGTTTGTAGTCTTCTGTAAAGTTTTCAACATAAAACTCCTGTGACGAAGCTTCGAGTTTAGTTCGGTCACTTGCACTGTAATACATATCATCGTACTCTTTTTGCTGTGCAAGGTAGGTTTTGCTGCACGAAGAAAGAATCAATGAAGTGATTAACAAGGCCGATACTGTGAAGAATACATTTTTCATCTTTTTAGAAGACTATGGTGAACAATTACAAATTTAACAAATTAATACCTTTTTTAAGTACATAACCAAGCTATAAGGGCTCAGAATTTCTATATTTGCGAACTTATTTTTCATCTTGTATTTATTGTATAACAAAATTTATACCAAAAAGGTCAAATGGCAAAAGGAATTACCAAAAGAAGTGAAGATTATGCTGCATGGTATAATGATATAGTTAAAAAAGCTGATCTGGCGGAAAACTCTCCGGTACGTGGATGTATGATCATAAAACCCTATGGATTTGCCATCTGGGAAAAAATGCAGGCGGCAATTGATAAAATGTTTAAGGATACAGGCCATTCGAATGTTTATTTCCCTCTTTTTATTCCTAAGTCATTTATGAGCAAAGAAGCTGCACACGTGGAGGGCTTTGCTAAAGAATGTGCGGTTGTAACACATTACAGGTTAAAAAATGCCGATGACGGCAGTGGAGTAATAGTGGACCCTGAAGCGAAACTCGAAGAAGAACTGATTATCAGGCCTACCTCGGAAACGGTAATATGGAGTACATACAAAAAATGGATACAATCATACCGTGACCTTCCGCTGCTGCTTAATCAATGGGCAAATGTGGTCAGGTGGGAGATGCGAACACGATTGTTTTTAAGAACTACGGAGTTTCTCTGGCAGGAAGGCCACACGGCGCATGCCACAAAAAAGGAAGCGGAAGAAGAGACCTTAAAAATGTTGGATGTGTATGCCACATTCGCAGAAAAGTTTATGGCGATGCCCGTATTAAAAGGGGTAAAAACAGAAACCGAACGATTTGCCGGCGCGGTGGACACGTATTGTATTGAAGCCCTCATGCAGGATGGGAAAGCGCTGCAATCAGGTACGTCACATTTTCTGGGACAGAATTTTGCCAGGGCATTTGATGTACAGTTTGCAACCAAAGAAGAAAATCTTGATTATGTCTGGGGTACTTCCTGGGGCACAAGTACCCGGTTGATGGGCGCATTGGTAATGGCGCATTCCGATGATAACGGGCTCGTTTTGCCACCGAAACTGGCACCGATTCAGGTAGTAATTGTGCCTATCTATAAAAAACCGGAGGAACTCGCGGATATCAGAAAGGTGGCGGAGCAAATGAAAAGCCAGCTTCAGGATAAAGATATTTCAGTAAAATTTGATGACCGTGATACATATAAGCCAGGCTGGAAGTTTGCCGAGTATGAGCTTAAGGGTGTCCCGGTGAGGCTGGCCGTCGGACCTCGTGACCTGGAAAATGGTACCGTGGAAATAGCACGACGCGATACACTTGAAAAAAGTGTGATCTCCATAGAAGGTGTAATTTCGCATGTGCAAAACCTGTTAACGGAAATACAGGAAAATATTTACCGCAAGGCTTTTAATTTCAGGGAAACAAATACCATTCAGGTTGATTCGTATGATGAATTTAAAGCTATTCTTGCCGAAAGAGGTGGTTTTGTTCTGGCACACTGGGATGGTACCAAAGAAACGGAAGAGAAAATTAAATCGGAAACCATGGCTACCATACGGCTTATACCCTTACATCCTGAAAATGAAAAAGGAAGATGCATTTATTCCGGGAAACCGTCGGATTGCAGGGTGGTGTTTGCAAAAGCCTATTGATTCTCATGATCGGCAAAAAAATTTTTGTAGTTTAGCTAAGAAATAGAAAATCAAATACTAAAACAGGTTATGCTCGACTGGCTATCGGTGTTGTTACTCATTTTGATCGGACTTATTCTGATCGTGATCGAGCTTATTTTTGTGCCTGGCACTACCATCGTAGGTATTGCAGGCCTGGCTTGCCTGGTAGTAGGTGTTTTTCTGAGCTTCCAGTTTTTTGGCCCGAATGTAGGATGGATAGTAATGATTGTTTCCAGTGTGGCGGGTTTTGGAATACTGGTGTATGGATTACGCAGCAAAGCATGGGAAAAATTTAGCCTGAAACGGGCAATCGACAGTAAAGTGAATGAGGATATCCCCCTCAACCTGGAAGTAGGGCAGGTCGGGCAGGCAATAAGCGCCCTGCGGCCGATGGGCAATGCCGAATTCGGATCGAAAGTAGTGGAAGTAAGTTCCCACGGCAACTATATAAAAACAGGCCAAACCATTCAAATTATAAAGATTGATAACAAGAAAGTGTATGTGGAACCTTTCGAAGTGAAATAAATTTTAATACGGGAATTAAATATTTTAAACTTAAACTAATAATAAAATGAGCCAGTTACCATTACTTCTCATCGTTTTCGGTGGGATAATACTATTTTTTGTATTTCTTTATTTTGTACCGCTCAACCTCTGGATCACGGCTGTTTTTTCCGGAGTAAAAGTGGGGTTGTTCGAACTGGTGGCCATGCGGATCAGGAAAGTGCCACCCGGGGTTATTGTGAATTCGCTTATTACAGCAGTGAAGGCAGGAATTAACGTAACTACTACAGACCTTGAGACACACTATCTGGCAGGTGGAAACGTTCCGACTGTTATCCGGGCATTGATTTCAGCCGATAAAGCAAATATTGATTTGCAATTTAAACAGGCTGCCGCGATTGATCTTGCAGGCCGTGAAGTTTTTGAAGCCGTGCAGATGTCGGTAAACCCCAAGGTAATTACCACACCTAAAGTAGCGGCTGTGGCTGCCGACGGTATCCAGTTGATTGCCGTGGCAAGGGTGACGGTGCGCGCAAATATTTCACAATTGGTTGGTGGCGCCGGTGAAGATACAATTCTGGCGCGGGTTGGCGAAGGTATTGTCACATCCATCGGGTCGGCAAAGTCACATAAAGAAGTATTGGAAAACCCGGACAAAATTTCTCAGCTTGTTCTTAGCAGAGGGCTAGATGCAGGTACAGCATTCGAAATCCTGTCTATTGATATCGCCGATGTTGACGTGGGCGCTAATATCGGGGCACAGTTACAAACCGACCAGGCCATGGCTGACCTGAAAGTGGCAGAAGCAAAAGCGGAAGAACGACGCGCAATGGCCGTAGCCGAGGAACAGGAGATGAAAGCAAAATCACAGGAAGCAAGGGCCAAAGTGATACTTGCCGAAGCCGAAGTGCCAAAGGCCATGGCAGAAGCTTTCCGGAGCGGTAACATGGGTATTTTCGATTATTACAAAATGAAAAACATTGAGGCCGATACGGGTATGCGTGATTCGATTGCAGGATCGGGTGCAACCACCAAAAGCAAAGGTTCGTCCGGCTCATAATCCGGAATTAATATCTATAGAGAATCAAGCAAAAAGCCGGCGGAGTTACTTCTGCCGGCTTTTTTGTTCAACCCTAAAATAAATCGTATTAATCTTTTATACCAAGAATCTCACCCGATTCTGCATGTATGGTAACCTCGATCTCCTTATCGCCGGACAGCATAATCAGCACATAAATCCGGATCACCTGACCATCTGCTTCTACCGGCTCAAATGACCATGCCAGCAGTTCTCCTTCAATTTCACTTCCGGCAATTTCACGCGCTTCGTCCAGGGAAATGTAAGGTTCTCCCGGTTCAATATTGTAGTCAAACGGGCCTGTATTGCCACGGATTTCAATTATTTCCAGCGGATCTTCCAGGAGTTTAAACGTTACTATTGCTCCCGACGGAGACACAACTTCTATTTCCCATATATGCATATCTCCTTCATGGTTTTTTTCAGCAAAAATTATATCGCCAGGGAAAAAGGAAGCAATAAATTGTGTAATTTCTTCCGGAGGAGGAGGCATGGGGTCTCCAAACCCATCAAATATCAGAATTTCTCCGGTTTCAGCATGAATGATCAGTTCGACCGGTCCTTCGCTGGTTTCAAAGACGAGTTGATATACATGGAACAACTGGTTTGCATTGAAAAAGGGATGAAAAGCCCAGTGTACCAGCTCGCCGTCCACTTCAGCGACGGCAATTTCTCTTGCAACCGACAGCGAAATGTAAGGATCTCCCGGTTCTACGTTGTAATCAAACGGACCCTTTTCACCTCTCATTTCCACAACCGTTAATGGGTCTTCCAGAATCCACAGCTTCAGTATGGCCGTTGATTCTGATTCAATAAATATCTCCCAGATGGTTTGCCCGAACTCATGGTGTCTGACGCTATGAATGAGGGTGCCCGGAAACAACGCGAGTACAAATGATTTAACCTCATCCGGTGGAGCCGCATGCTCTCCGCCCGGTCCGCCAGTTTCAATAACTTCACCGGTTTCTGCATGGACAATGATTTCTATATCCTCCATACCAGTACTAAATATGAGGGAATAAACGAATGAGATCTGCTCAACCTGAGGTAAAGGGAAAAATGTCCAAAGAATCAATTCGCCGTCGGTTTTGATGCGAGCGGCTTCAATGGCGGCGCTTAATGTTATATATGGCTCCCCAGGCTCTATATTATAATCAAATGGTCCCATGAGTCCTGTAGCACCCATGAGCTTCAGCGGATCCTCAAGAACGGCTAATTCCACCATTGCTCCTGAAACGGACTCCATGGACAAATGCCAGATGCGATTATTCTCCTCAAAAAATGATTCGCTGTATATAATTTCGCCGTCGAAAACAGACCTGGCAAATTCTGTTATTTCGACCGGAACGATTTCATTGC
>QIDJ01000169.1 GCA_003228395.1 Flammeovirgaceae bacterium | reverse complement strand
TGCTTAAGAAACTGTTTTTACCGCTTTTCCTCCTGGTACTATCCATTGGATTCTGGTACAGTCAGAATTTTGAACTTGTAGCAGTTGGGATAGCTATTTTATTGCTGGGGATTCATACCCTTGAATCCGGTTTCCGGAGCGCAGCAGAAGGAAGGCTTAAAGTGGTGTTACAAAAAATGGGAGGAGGTTTCGGGAAAGGGTTTACGCTTGGCTTTACAAGTACCGCTGTCTTCCAGTCGAGTACGCTGGTTACCGTGGTTGCTATTTCCTTTATCAGTGCAGGACTGTTAAGCCTGCAATCGGGACTTGGTATTGTTTTCGGGGCTAACCTGGGTACTACCGCTACTTCGTGGCTGGTAGCGCTCTTTGGGCTTAAACTCAAACTGTCACATCTGGCAGCGCCTATGATCGTGTTTGGTGTTTTGTTCAGTTTTCAGAAGAAAAAGGGAAACCTGGTTTCAACAGGCCAGATTTTGCTGGGACTTGGATTCTTTTTCACCGGCATTTATATCATGCAGCAGGGGTTTGAAGACTATCAGCGAACCATTTCGCTTGATACCATAACCGTTTCGGGTACATTGAGAAATGTTATTTTTCTTGCCCTGGGCATAGCGTTCACAATGATACTTCAATCGAGCAGTGCTACCATGGCCATTGTGCTCACTGCCATGTTTTCTAACCAGATAAATTATCCGGATGGTATTTCACTTGCCATTGGAGCCAATGTTGGAACCACCTTTACCGCTATAATAGGTGCTTCTGTATCGAACACAGCGGGCAAACAAGTTGCGTTGGGGCATTTTATTTTTAATATGGTAACGGCAATAGTTGCAGTACTCCTTTTGCATCCTTTATTATATATGGTTGATGTATTGTCAGCATTTATCGGCATACGGGCCACTGATTTTACACTTAAACTTTCACTGTTTCACTCTATGTTTAACTTGCTTGGTATATTTCTTATGCTACCTTTTTTAAAAATTATGAGCAAATTCCTGAAGAAAATGATACCCGAAAAGCAGGAGCGCGTAGTACAACCAAAATATCTTAATAAAGCTGTCCTGGAATTTTCGCAAACAGCTAAAATTGCCGTTTTAGAAGAATCAAGAGCTTTATTCAAGGATGTCAAAAAGTTATTGTTAAAAGCTATCGACATTCCGGATTCGTCTATGCATTCACTGAAGGATATCGAAACTGCCATCAACAAAAAAATCGCTATAAAAAAAATAAATTTAGAAAACCTGTATGAGATCAACATTAAGCCGATTTACAGCAAAATCATCAAATATGCCTCCAAAATTGATGACTGGAATTATTTTGACGAAATAAGAACGGTAAACAGACAAATGATCGCACTAATAAAGGAAATGGAATTGCTGCACGAAAATATCTGCACCATGTCAGATTCGAATAATGATCTTTTACGCTATAAATACAATGAAATGCGGTTTCTGATCACATCGCTAATATATGAATCCGAAAAGATTGACTCGGTGAACAATCTACCGGAATACGAGGAGCTCATAAAAATGCTGCGAAATGAGTCAAAAAGACATGAACATGAAATTGTCGTTCAAATACCTGAGTGGATTAAAGACCGTAAACTATCAAGCAAAGAGGCCACTTCGATGTTGAATGACAGCCACTACACCAGCGGTATCTGTAAAAATATTCAACGTGTAATAGATGGTTTATACCGCAAGCATTCTTTTAAAGATGAAGATGAAGAAGTGGTAGTTGAAGATATTAAAGAAATCGTGATGGATGATTAAATAACAATAGACGCATTACATGATTCCTTTCGTAAAAACCGGTAATTTTATGTTATGTGGCAAAAAAGGTTACTCTTTTTTTCTATTATGATGGTTGTCTGTTTGTCCGCATGGCCGCAGGCTGTTAAACCCAAAAAAATAGCTGAAAGTTATTTCAGGCAGGGTGAAACCGCTTTCAAAAAAGATAACCTGATGCTTGCAGAGGCTTATTACGATTCATGCATATTTATATTACCCACGCATTTTCAGGCACATTTCTCGAGAGCAATAGCCCGTGAAAACACCGGATATCCCGAAGGCGCCATAAGCGATTACAGTGTGCTGATACATTTAAACCCGGAGTTTACAGAAGCATTGTGGAGCCGGGCTGTATTGCACTACCGGCTGCAGCATTATGATCTGGCGCGCCAAGACCTTTATACCCTGCTCCGTTTACCGGAAGTGGAGACCAATGCCGTATATTTCCAGCAAAGGTATCCGGACAACGGTGTAAGTAAGGTGGCAACGCTAAAGACCATGAAGGCGCAGATATACAACTACCTCGGTATGGTGGCAAAAAAACTCACACAATATGATCAGGCGCTAGAACATTTTGATGCTGCACTATACCTCGAACCGGATAATGCTGATATACTAGTAAACCGTGCTCAAACTTTTGAAACCGTGGGGAATATTGCTTCGGCCAAAAAGGATTTACAAACAGCGTTATCTGTACAACCTGATAATTCCCTGGCAAAATATAACCTTGCCCGGTTGCAGGAAAAAAGCGCATCCTACAACGAACTGATTGATACATACAGTTCTATCATTCAGGCCACACCAGCGTTTCCGGAAGCCTATGCCAAACGCGGGCTGGCCAGGATGAACAACGGTGATCTCAAAGGTGCTTTGTCAGATTATGATTCTGCCATTTTATACGGGTCGGAAGACCCGGTGTTATGGATGAACCGGGGCATACTCCAACTTAAATCAGACAACCCTGATGAAGCATATTCTGACCTTTCTAAAGCAATCGGGCTACGCCCTGACATGGAAAATGCATGGATGAACCGTGGTAATGCATTGATGAAGCTAAAAAGGTATGAAGATGCTGTCAGAAACTATGACATGGCAATCATGTATTATCCTGATTTTGCAATGGCTTTTTATAACCGGGGAATAGCCCGTTATAATCTGCAGCAAAAAGCAGAAGCCTGCAACGATATAAAAAAAGCGATTAATCTTGGAATGGAGCAGGCAGCAAGCACACTCAGGAAGATGTGTAAGTGAACCGGTAATGCATTGAATCATCTCCATTAAAATAACAGCATAACCCCAACAAGTTCCGGATTGATTAAAAATCATATTCCTGATCCTGTACCGTCGTCTCGTGAGCAACCTGATCTGAATTTATCATCTCCTCCCCCATGTGGGTCAACAATACTCTTCGGCTTTTTACCTTTTTCAGCTTATCTTTCAGTATCTTATAATTCAGGTGACCGCTGACCTTCGACTCATAATAATTACATTCACAAATAAAAATATCTGAATTCAAACTCAAATCGTACAAACTATCGGTCCATTCTGTATCACCCGAGTAACTAAACGTATTGTTTCCACTCTCTACCCGGATACCATGTGGATTTGAAGGAGGTGAGTGCACAACAGGTAATGCCCGTATTTCAAGATCACTGAAACGAATTGTTTTGCTATACTCCAGGTATGTCAGATCCATTTCCCTGAATTTTTTATTTAATCCCGGATACAGGGCTTCTGTCAGGCCTTCTACCCGTGTTTCGCATTGTTCAGGACCAACAATCGTAAGTGGCTTTGTACGGCCGGTAAGAAAATATGAGTTCAACATGAAAAACGGTATTCCCCCAAAATGATCGCCATGAAAATGGCTGATTACAATCAGGTCAATGTCATTAAGATTTATTCCTGATTCTAACAGGTGATGTATAGCCGTTGCCCCACAGTCAACTAATAGTTTAGTTTTATCTGATTCCAGATAGAAGCAGGTATGAAACCTGTTACCGGAACCAAAGGCATCTCCGTTGCCGATTATTTTTAATCTTCGTAATCCCAAAACACTGCAAACAGGTTATTTTGAAATATTATCCGCCATGTTATTTACTGAAATAATTTTAGTTTATTACCAGCAATAACTATTACTTTATCCTTTTGCCGGATTAATCTTATGATTGCTTTTTTAACGGCCATAAACCGGCAATATTCTCAGGTAATTTGTAAAATAATAACATGAAAGCAAAATATACTTACAATGTGGGAATACGCAGCGTAAATGTTGTGCCTTTATCCAGCTTTGATTCAACCGAAACTGCGCCTTTGAGTTTTGCAAGGGTTTCTTTCATGATATACAGGCCCAGGCCTGACCCATTGCTGCTTTCGGAGGCCCTGTAAAACATGTCGAAGATTTTAGAGATGTGCTCATCAGCTATTCCTTTTCCGTTATCTGCTATTCTTATCAGGATACCGCCTTTGTCTGGAAAAACATTTATTATAATATAAGGATTATCAATATACGGGCGGAAGTAGCGAAAACTATTTGAAATAATATTACTAAGTACGATTGCAAGACGCCGGCTGTCCGTTCGGATTGGCTTTGCTTTATTGTCAATCTCAATTGTCTTTTCTATTTTATTCTCAGGGTCCAGATAAGCAAGCGACTCAATAATTCCCTCTAATACACTTCTGATATCCACTTTTTCAAGGGTTACTTCCAATCTTGAGTTTCGTGAGTAATCGATGATATCTGAAATAAAATTATCCAGCTTTTTAATGCTTTTTTCAATATTATTCAGATATTCTTTTATTCTGCTTTTATCCTCATCCAGTTTTGCAATATTTACCAGCCCCAGAACAGACATCAGCGGAGCTCTGAGATCATGTGAGGTACTGTAAACAAAACTATCGAGTTCTGCATTGAGTTTTTGCAGCTGTTCATTGTGCTTGCGAATGGTGTGTAATCTGAGATAGAAAAGTCCTGCAACGAGCGCAAATATCAAAATATAAAACCATACCGTTTCATAGATGTAGGGTTTAATAATGAAGTTCATACTTGCACCTTGTGTATTCCAAAGGCCATCATTATTACAGGCAATAACACTAAAATTATACTTACCAGGGCTAAGGTTTGTATAGGTTACCTGGCGCTTTACACCAGCTTCTACCCAATCACCATCAAATCCCGTTAATTTATATTTAAATCTGACTTTAGCCGGAGCACTAAAACTCAGCGCTGTATAATCGAATGAATAGCGATCGTATCCGGCGTCAAAAATCATTCCATCCACGCAATCTATCCATTCGGCGCCGTCGAGCTGTACTTTTGTGATATACACATCAGGTTTTACAGGATTTATAAAAATTATATCCGGTTCAACGATCACAATACCACCGAATGTGGGAAACCACAATTCACCTGCTGTTGTTAATAATATACGTGAAGCGGCGGTACATTCCCTGGTAATCATACCATCATTGTTATCATATACGACCCCCTCTACCTTTTGAATATTACCCGAAATAAACTCATATAACTGATCTTTTTCAATTTTTACAATTCCCGCATTAGATGACATCCAAAAATTTCCCATTGAATCTTCCACCAGATCAAAAATAGTTTCAGCTCCCAATCCATCGTGTTCCGTTATTTGATAAAATTTTCCATCCTTTAACAGAAAAATTCCAACGTTTGTGCTCAGCCATATATCGCTGTCGTTCACCATGCTTGTATTAAATATCAGTACGCCTGCAGCTAACTTGAGTGGAAAAAGGGTTTCAACGATCTTATTATTCTTTATAAAATTCAGACCCCCGGAATGTGTACCTACCAGAATCGTTCCATCCGGAAGTTCATCAAGCGATAGAACATAATCAGACCCCAGTCCGTTCTCCTTGTTATATGGTGTGAAAGATAAATCTTCATGAATACAAATAAGTCCGCTATTTTTATATCCGACCCAGATGTTTCCATGCCTGTCCTCAAGCAGCACTCTTGCCTGATTTTCAGGAAAGCCGTTATCAGTTGAAAATAAATCTTCTGATCCGTTGCCTATGCGTAATACACCCGCATATGTTGCCACCCATATATCTCCATTCCTGGCTTTTATAAAATATTTAATGCTCGTATTACTTAAATCATGAGATGTATTTATTTTCATAATCCCCTGGTCCGTGACCACATCAATGTCCCCATTATCGGATCCTGCAAGAAATTTTCCCGGTTCATATTCAAGTAAGGAATTGATCCTGTTGAGTGACAAG
>QIDJ01000075.1 GCA_003228395.1 Flammeovirgaceae bacterium | reverse complement strand
AGTACTGTTTTTTATGTTATTCCTGGTCTTCAATAAGATCATCAAGTCCCTGGGGTTCTTCTGAAGTAGTGCCTGCTTCTTCACCGGCTTCTCCGGCATCGGTATCTATTGAAGGCAACGCCATCTGTTCCTGTGCTCTTTCGATATTCGGGCTCGTATAGCCCTGGCTGGTGCCTTCTGTCATGAAATTTATCGATAGCGACAAAACAAATAACCCGATTGCAAGCGACCAGGTAATATTTTCAAGTAAGTCAGTTGTTTTCTTTACGCCAATAATGTTGCTGGTACCTGATCCTCCGAACTGGCTTGAAAGCCCGCCTTTTGGATTTTGTGCCAGTATTACCAAAACAAGTAAAAATGAAACCAGTATTATAAGGCTAATTACAAATAAAGTCATCCTATTTTTCCTTTAAGCTGTCGATTTGAGATGCAAAGTAAGCCTTTTTCTGTGGAAATTTCCAAATTAATTTCTTGTAAATATCAATAGCTTTATCTTTTTTATCTTGTTTGACCAACACCCGGGCAAGGTTTTCTGATACAAGGTTGTCACCAAATTCCACGCTTTGTGCAGAAAGGTCGTCCAGGTCTTTCTTTTTTACTTTCTCCGTGTTGCGTTTTATTTCAGGGCTGGCCTTAATGAATTTTTCAATAATTTCCTGTTGTTCAATTTTTTTTGATTGCGTGGCTTCAGTTTTCTTCTTGATGTTACCGGCAGGAGATTCAGTTTTCTTTTGGAGGATACCTGAACTTTTTTTTGTACGGGTTAAACGCGATTTTGTGACCTTCAAAACCGGTTTTTTTCTTTCTGATTCTGATTTGCTATTTTTTTTTAATTTTTTTTTACCCGGTTTCAATGGGTAGTCCTCATGAAAACTATGCTTGATTTCAAGTAACTTCTCCAGATTCACCATCACTTCTTCTCTTAGCTTTTCCGCTTCTGTTTTGCTTAATGGCCCCGGATGACCGGAAGGTTTGTAGATGATAACTTCTTTCTCATGCGCATCCGCATCAGGCTTAACATAATCCGAGATTGCGTCTTCTTTTTTACCAGATTCGGTTTTATCAGGTTTTTTAATAACAGCCGTTTTACCTGGTACAGCAGTTTCAGGTTCCTGTTGCCTAACGAGAGCGGCATTTTCATCTATTGTAGCCGAAAGCATAACTTCTTTAAGCACCGACCGGTCAGTTGAATAAACGGCAGCTACTGAAAGATGCCGGCCCGCATCGTCAGTTTTTAGTTTATGTGTGGCAATGGCGGAAATAATATGCAAAACCTGGCTGTACGGATATGCTTTTCTGAGATCGTTGATTTTGGTCAGATCCGTATCCTTTACGGATTTGTAATCTTGCAGTATATGGAGAAATTCTTGCTTTTTCACTCCCGGATTTTTTGGACAAAGAACCTAAATCTATTACAAAAATTACCAATTGGCAACAGAGGCATTGAATATATCAAATATTATCTGTTCAAATATCTGATCGATAAGGCTGTTTTCAATTGTAGTAAAATCCAGATCATTTTTATAGTCGGCATAAAAAGAAAAAGTCTGGTCAAAGTCAAATTCAGAATCCAGCGTATTTACGTAAGAAACTTTAACAGAGATAGTAAGCCGTGTGAGCGCAGCCGCATCACCTTTAGCAGGGTCGGACGATGCAGTTGGGGCAACCGGCGTAAGGCGGTAACCCACTATGATGCCTTCCATCTGGAGTTCACCATCGTCACGTAAAAGTGTCAGGTTGGTGTTTTGCTGAAAATAATCTCTGAGTTGATCGGAAAAAGTCTGTGACATGTTTGAGGGGCCGTTGCTCGCGTCGTTGTAAAAATTCCGGATCGACATGGTTTCGGCGCTGATAGAAGTACCGGTCATGGAGTAAACGCCGCAACCTGACAACAAAAATGCAGTGAACAGATATAATAAATACTTTTTTATAAAAGTAATGCTAATCATCAATCTCGTATTGTTTAATTTTTCGATACAATGTTCTTTCGGATATCCCCAAATCCCGTGCCGCGTATTTTCTTTTATTATTGTTTTTATGCAGCGCTTTGATAATCAACTCTTTTTCTTTCTTTTCAAGCGAAAGTGAATCATCTGCTTCGGTAATAGGTGTAATGTCCTGAACGTCAAGATTTTTATCATTTACCGGATTAAATTCAATAGCGGGGTCATCTTTTACCGGAATATCGATAAGTACCGGTTTGTCTTGTTTTATTTTGCTTGCAGTTACAGGTTCGCCGGTCGATTCAAAAAGGCCCGAATATTTTTCAATGCTTTCCTGATCAGAATTTCTGCTTTTTTGCATATCCGTAATAAACATTTTCATGTCGTTTACGTCTTTTCTCAAGTCAAATAATACCTTATATAAAATATCCCGTTCCGAAGGAGCGGCATTCAAGTCATCAAATTTATCGATGACAGCTGGTATGGTGCTAATTCGCGGCAAATAGCGATTCAGCGTTTCTATAGTTACCTGCCGGTTCATTTCCAATACAGAAATTTGTTCGGCAATATTTTTTAGCTGACGGATATTGCCCGGAAAAGGATATCTGATTAGTAATTTCTGTGCATCCGGTGTTAAGGTCAGCGGCTTGGTACGGTATTTTTCGCTGAAATCAGCCGAGAATTTTCTAAACAGGAGCATGATGTCGTTATCACGATCGCGTAATGGCGGAACAAAAATAGGTACGGTATTCAGCCGGTAATACAGGTCTTCACGGAATTTTCCGCGTTGAACAGCTTCAAAAAGATCTTTGTTGGTAGCTGCAATTACACGCACATCACATTTCTGAACTTTAGATGATCCGACACGAATGTATTCTCCATATTCAAGCACGCGGAGCAATCTTGCCTGCGTGCCTGAAGGCATTTCACTTACTTCATCCAGAAAAATGCTGCCCCCGTCTGTTACTTCAAAGTATCCTTTCCGGGCTTCATGGGCTCCTGTAAATGATCCTTTCTCATGGCCAAACAGTTCCGAATCAATTGTTCCTTCCGGAATTGCCCCACAGTTGATGGCGATAAACTGGCCATGTTTGCGATGACTGAGTTGGTGAATGATCTTTGAGAAAGACTCTTTGCCCACACCACTGTCTCCGGTTATCAATACGGTCATATCAGTAGGTGCAACCTGTGCAGCTACTTCAATGGCATGATTGAGCTTTGGAGAATTGCCAATAATGCCGAATCGTTGTTTGATACTCTGTATTTCTGCCTCGTTCAATTTATTTTAATTTACGTTATGGTATTTCCAATAAGGGTAGCAGCCGTGCAGGATTCAACCAACACATTTACATACTTCCCTTTTCTAAGGTTTTTCCTGGGGAACACAATTACTTTGTTGGCCGAATTTCTACCTTGCAGATAATCGTTTGACCGCTTTGAATGCCCCTCGATTAATACACGGTGCACTTTATTCACTTCCCTTTTATTTCTTTCTAATGACAATGTTTGTTGTTTATCAATTATTTCCTGTAACCGCTTTTTCTTTACCTGCTCCCGAATGTCGTCAGTAAAATTTTTAGCCGCCGGCGTACCCGGTCGTTCGGAGTAGATGAACATATATGAAAAGTCATATTTCACATAGTCCATAAGGGTAAGTGTTTCTTTATGCTCTTCATCTGTTTCAGAGCAAAAACCGGCGATCATATCGGATGATATACCACAGTCGTTACCAAGTATTTCCCTGATGCGGTCAACTTTATTCAGGTACCATTCCCGATCGTATGTCCGGTTCATTAACCCCAGGATTCGCGAACTTCCACTTTGAACAGGCAAATGAATGTACGTACAAATATTCTCATACTTATTCATCGTAAATAGCACGTCATCGGTAATATCTTTGGGATGCGAGGTTGAAAACCGGACTCTCAGTTCCGGATTGATCCTTGCAACCATTTCAAGTAATAGTGCAAAATTAATTTGTGCATTCCAGTTATAGGAATCAACATTCTGGCCCAATAACGTTACTTCCCTATAACCCTGATCAAAGATTTGCTTTGCTTCATTTATGATGCTATCAGGATCACGACTTCTTTCACGTCCCCGGGTAAAAGGAACCACACAAAAAGAACACATATTATCACAGCCCCGCATGATAGAGATAAATGCCGTTACTCCATTGGAGTTTAGTCTTACAGGACTTATATCTGCATACGTTTCCTCCCTGGAGAGAAACGTATTTACGCCTTTCAATCCTTCATCAGCCTGATTTAAAAGGTTTGGCAGATCCCTGTAAGAATCAGGACCGGCAACAATGTCCACAATTTTCTCCTCCTCCAGTAATTTTGTTTTCAATCTTTCAGCCATGCAACCCAGTACACCCACAGTTAAATCAGGTTTTTTGGCTTTAATTACATTGAACTGTTGCAATCGTCTTCTAACTGTTTGCTCTGCTTTTTCCCTAATAGAGCACGTATTTATAAAAATCACATCTGCATTGTTGATGTCTGATGTAGTATCAAATCCTTCTCTTTTTAGAATTGAGGTTACAATTTCGCTGTCAGAAAAATTCATCTGGCAACCATAACTTTCTATGTAAAGTTTTTTGGTTTTGCCTGTTTTTTCGTCAACAGGAATATGTTTTGTTATACTCTTGTCCTCTGTGATTCTGTCTGTTACAGCAATATCAGATATTAACCTACCCATACAGGCCTACTATTATTTTTTTAATTTCGATGTGCAAATTTAATCAATATTGAACATGTTATGACAAAATGTCAGTATTTTAATCGAATAGAAACCAGTTAGATCAAGCATTCTATGGCTATTTTCATGTATGCGGGCTGGGCTTGTATAAAGAGAAGGAGTCAGAAGTCAGAAGTCAGAAGTGAAGCACGAAGTACAAAGTTCAAAGCAATGTTTCCGTATTTTAAGTTATTTAATATTTTAATACATAAGGATTTATCTAAATTCCGTATCTTAACAGTTAACATCGGAAAACTTGTATCAAGTTGAATCAGGTAAAAAGCGATATCAGAAACTTTAAAACCGGCATCCGGTTTTCGGTTATTTTTATCTCAATACTCTGGGCGATAAAGTTAATCGAAGCCGTATTGGGAGAATTTACTTTTCTTGGAATTTATCCCAGAACGCTCGAGGGTTCGGTGGGTATCTTAACAGGCCCGCTAGTTCATGGCGATATTTTTCACCTGTTATCCAATACAATACCAGTATTTATCCTTATAACAGGTCTGTTCTATTTTTACAGGCGGGTTGCTGTTCCGGTATTTTTTCTTATTTATGTTATGACAGGATTTTGGGTATGGATTGCCGCCAGAGAAGCATTTCATATTGGTGCAAGCGGAGTGGTGTACGGATTGATTTCTTTTCTGATGTTTAGCGGGTTTTTCAGAAAAGATATCAGGTCGCTTGCAGTTTCTTTTATTATGATGATCTTATATGGAGGTAATATGATTTACGGGATTATTCCGGGGAATCTGGAGGTGAGTTGGGAATCACACTTATTAGGATTTTTATCAGGGTTATTTTGTGCGGTTTATTTCAGATCATCAGACATGGTCAAAACAAAAGCGCAGTTGTATAAGGATGAAGAAGAGAAATCCTTTGTTACAAGAAATTATTTTACTTTCAATGATACGGTTAATGTAAGTTATAAACCCAAAAAAGAGCCTATAGGGAAGATATATACTTATACCTTACCTGATCAATCCAAGGATGAATAAGTTTACATTTTCCGTTAAATCCATTATTTTGCTTAATATTTGAATAAAATATCAAATCCGTAATGCTTTCATTAGTTTATAGAATGCTGAATGTAAAGGAGAATGAAAAAGGCCGCGTTGCGCTTATGCTGGGCCACGGGTTTTTTATGGGCATCTTCTTTGCCACTTATGTAGGCACCGCAGAAACGCTATTTCTGAATGTACTTGGTGATAATTATATTAACCAGGGAATATTTGTTGCGGGTGTATTGGGGGTTATGACTACCGGCATGTTCTCATTTCTTCAAAGTAGAATTTCCTATAGTAAGCTTACAATTATCAACCTTGTTGTCATATTTCTGATTACCTGCACCTTTTATTACCTGCT
>QIDJ01000275.1 GCA_003228395.1 Flammeovirgaceae bacterium | reverse complement strand
GGGGCTGGTTGAAACAGAATTTTCCCTGGTCCGGTTTAAGGGCGACAAGTCACGTTTGGCTGCTGTGTATAAGGGATTTCAGCCTCTCGTAGCTGGTGATATTGCAGATCTCATCCACTTTATCATTACCCGGCCTGCACATGTAAACATTAGCGATATGGTTGTACTACCTGTGGCTCAAGCCAGTGCAACCATTGTAAAGAAAGATACTCAATAAAACCAGGTCGCGTCTAAGCTATTGCAACGACAGGAGTGTATCAGCATCGATATCATGACCTCCATCATAAATGATTGTCTTTGGATCAACATTCAATTTTCTGCTGATGGTTTTTTGTTCCAGAACGACATCGTTATTCAGGTATTCATCGTTGCGGCCATAAACCTGCAGCACCTCAATATTTTTGAATATATTCGAGTCTGCATTTATGTCCAGGTCAGGAGGGAAAATGCCTGCCCATAAGATTAATCTGTTTAAACCGACACTGTTGCTGATAGCCCACCGGGAGGCAGTGGCAGCACCTTGTGAAAAACCAAGGATTGTTAAACGGATATTATCACGGTTTATGCCTGACAATTCATTGTCATAAACCGCAGTTAAATAGCGTAAATAATTAGCTATATCTGTTTGGCGCTCTTCCTTCGTCATCCAGGTTGCGCCTGTTTTTCCATAAAAACCATTAAGATAGAATCGGGACAAGCCTTCAGGCGCAATCACACAGATCGAGTTGCCTGAGATGCAATCAAATTTTTTCAGGAAATAATTTGCCAATTGGCCATAACCATGCAATACAAACCAGATATCACGGGTTGATTCGTTAATCCGGCCAAGTTTATAATACCTCGCTGTAAAATCGAACTGGACGAAATCTTTGTTTGTTTCCATATTACAAAAAAAGCAGGATAAACCTCCTGCTTTATTTTTACTTCAAAACCGACGGATATACTTCACTTTCTGAACCCCAGGGCGCTGCCACCACAGTACTGCGATGATTCTTCGAATGTATAGCTGATATAATAAATCCCGGTTGCATTGCAGGGAAAAGCTATGGCGCTCAGGTACTGCCCTTTTACATAGCTTGATGCCATACGGTTACGGCGTGAGTCATATAAATTAATGATGATGCCTTCACTTTCGCCGCTGCAAATATTTATCATATACTGCGTACCTTTTGTAAATACATAGGAGTATTCAACCTTCGCTTTCTCACCCCCTTTACCATCAATTTTATAGCCCTTTAGAAAGTTGAATCCATCTGCCAATTTCGGGATACATTCAGTGGTATAACTATCCGGGTTGCATTGTGAATAAGCTTCACTCTTCCAGGAAATCAGTAGAATTGTAAAAAATAATAAAAGCCTTTTCATGATCTAAAAATTAAAAAATTTTATTTCGTTATATTATTTCTGATTTGCTCAGTAACTCTGGCTATTTCAACTACGTTTTCGTTACTTATTTTCACTTCGCTGGTACTGTTATCTTTTATTACCAATACGCCGTCAATTACTTCAGAAGTAGATTCTGCATAGGTATAGATAATTTCAACCCCTTTAAAGGTCGTTTCAAGTTCCTCCATTTGTTTCATTAAATCTTCAAAATAATGATTATCTTTTGCATATACATCAAGCAATATCATCATATTTTCCAGAATAATTTTCTGCTCGCCAATCCGTTCTTTTATCATTTCATTTTCCATTTGCAGCAAAGCCACCTGGCACGTAAGGTGTAACGATTCAATCCAGCCACCCAGCAGGAGTAATACACTGAGCGCTGACCTGTTTTGTTCCTGAAAATGGTCATTTATCCGGTTAAAATTTTCACTTGTCACTAAAAGTAATGAATCAAGGTTATCACCTGATTCGGTCAGCTTCCTGATAATATCAAAATCAAAAAATTGACCGATTCCCAGATCGTCCGCAAGTTCTTTAATGGCTGACAGGTATTCAATGCCATCCTGGCTTTGACTGTAAATATCGGTATAACCAAGATCTGTGCCATAAACACCCAAATTTAATGCCCGTTTATCGTTTGAATTATACCTGGAAACATTTTTTCCGGTATTCAGTATAGATTTATTATATTGAATTCCTGCATCATGGATCAGAAACGAAATTTCAAGCGGTGACGGAATACTGTTGATGATATTCCTGATATTTTCATCAGAAATTTCTATAACACCTGCCTCCAGATTTTTCATGTCTTCTTCAAAATCTTCCTTTGAAGGGCCTTTTTTCGAGTCGCAGGCCCAGAAAAGCAAGGTAAATGCCAGAAATAAAATTTTTTTCATGATTTCAATGTTGAGTTTAACAAAAATAAGAATTCAATCAGCTTAAGCCAATTTCCTGGTCAAGTCTTTTTAAAATATTCGCTTGCCAAATAATGCCATGGTTTTTTCAGGAAATTTAAAATATACGGTTAAGTAAAATAAAAGTGTCATTACCCAGATTACAGCTATATTAAATGCAGGAGTATAAAAATACATGTTCAGGAAGTGTTTTTTGGGAGCATAAAAATGAGCCCGGTAATTTAATGGATTGTCAGGTTTTTCAGGAATATGAAAAACCGCATCGATTTGCTGGATGAAGCGACCGTCAACTTCAAGTATCCGGTCTTTAACGTTGATATTACGGACTACATCTGATAATTTTTCGTTGAAATACAGGTTTTTATATTCATTTATCTGGTAGTCAAATCGTTCGTCAGTTTCAAAAAGCTCGATTAATTTCTCCATTTTACGTGTTTCCAGATTTGCTTTATCAATATACCATTTATTGATCTGGTTTAAATATTGATTTAGTGTTAAGAAAAATTTAGGCGATAAATCAGCGATCGAAATTTGTACCGGATAAAAATCCTGTATTTCGGGCTTAACTTTTTCTCTGATCAATTCATTTTTGACAAAATCCAGTTGTTTTTTCACTCTGATCTGAACCAGTGAGTCCTCTGATTTATAAAAATTATTTGCCACAAAGTTTATTTTATTTCGCATGGCAGGAATCCAGAAGGAAGATTTAAAATCGGCCTGGTGGATTTCGTGTTCAAAGTCATAATACGGTTTTTGATATTCATTATTTGTAAACTGGTGTACAGCCATAGCCTCAAGCGCCCATCTTGAGGTAATAAAATCAGCGATAACCGGGACCTTGCCTTTTGTGCTGATGGCTTTATTCAACTTGTCGAATTCAAACATGAGTCCGCTGAAAATCATTTGAGGAATCAGTATAATCGGTATGAGAATATATACCGCAACGGCCGATTTAAAAGCCGAGGAAACGTTTAATCCCAGCATATTTGCCATACACGATGATGAAAAAAGAATAAGCCAGAAAATCAATGTCATGCCTTTAATTTCGAGAATAGAATGGGCAATAAGCACAAAAGCGATGGTTTGAATGGCTGATAAGCTAAAGAGTATAATCATTTTGGAAACCAGATACCCTGACCAGCTTAAATTTAAAAACTGCTCTCTTTTGAGAATTTTTCGGTCTTTTATGATTTCCTCAGCGCTTACCGATAGCCCGATAAAAAGCACTACTACAATGCTCATAAGGAAAAATCCGGGAATATTCTCGTTAAAACGAAAAATGTAAGCTTCGCCGTCAGGCGCATTCCGGTATCGAACCACAACCGCGAGGATGAGAGCAAGAAATGGAGCCTCCAGAATATTTATCAGTATGTACTGCTTATTAGCGATTTTTGAAAGAAAGTCGCGCGTGGTGAAAATTCTGATTTGTTTTAAAATTCCCGGCCGCTCCAGAGAGTGGAATGGTTTTTCTTGTACATCTTCAACCTTTTTCAACATAAAATTCTCCTGATACAGTCCAAACCATTGTTTGGCAGTGATTTTACGTTTGCTGGTAAACTGTCCGAATTCGTTTACAACTTTGGCTTCAACAATATTGAAGATCTGCTCGGAAGTTACATTTCCGCATGTGTGACAAATACTTCTCAACCTATCCACCTGGTGCGTTACTTCCTTAAAATATGCAATGGCTTCAACCGGGTTGCCATAGTAAATCATAAAACCACCCGTATCCATCACGATCATTTTATCAAACATTTTATAGATATCAGAGGAAGGTTGATGAATGACCACAAAAATGATTTTTCCCTTCTGGGTGAGCTCTTTCAGTAAGTCCATTACATTTTCGCTGTCGCGGGATGACAAACCGGAAGTAGGCTCGTCAACAAAAAGAACAGAGGGCTCGCGGATGAGCTCGAGTGCGATATTCAACCTTTTTCGTTGCCCGCCGCTTATTGTTTTTTCCAGCACAGAGCCAACCTTCAGGTCGGCAGTGAGCTCAAGGCCAAGGCTGTCAAGGGTACTTATCACACGGTTGTGAAGTTCCTCTTCGGTAAGTTTATTAAGGCACAATTTGGCATTGTAATACAAATTTTGATATACGGTAAGCTCTTCGATCAGCAAATCATCCTGGGAGACATATCCAACCACTCCATCCAGATTTTGATTTTCTTTATGAAGATCAAAGCCGTTTATCTTTATGGCACCTGACTGAGGTTTTAATATTCCTGCCAGTACATTAAGCAGGGTCGTTTTACCAGACCCGCTGGACCCCATAATTCCAACAAGAGATCCGGTATGTTCCGATATGGTAATATTATGCAGCCCCTGGGTGCCGTTTGGAAAGCTGAACGTAATGTCTTTTGCATTAAAGGAGATTTCACTTTGCCTTGAGGGAGCTTCAAATAACCTTGATACGTCGCTGTAATATGCGGCCTGGCCGTGTGGCCCTTTAATCGTGCTGCCAGGAGGGAATAAATAAGCCAGATTTTGTTTCATACTGAATCCGTTGAGGATGATATCATCACCTCCATGGTATTTTACAAAGTACATGTTTACACTTTCGAGTCTTACATATACTATCTCACCATCGATATCAACCGTGTTATAACGGGCTTTGGATCCGGTGGCTTGCCGGGTTTGACCGTTTGACCGCGTAGCGATGAGAAAACTTTCGCTCCGAAGTTCCGTGGACTTTTCAAATTTGATGTACTGTTTTAATATATTGTATTCAGAATCCGTAACATTGAAAATGGTTGATATGGTGTCAATAATTTCAACTCCAAGAGGCGTTAACTGGTTGTCGGCTTTTAACAATTCCAGTAAACGCAGGAGAACGATTAGTTTTTGCTTTTGTGAAAGTGTTTTATTGATTTTTTTGGAAATGTTCAGGGTCATAAGGGTGTCTTTTACTGATGCCTGCGATTGCCCTGGTTCGTTGATATAGCTGGGGTTTTCTTTATCGTACCCTACTGCATTATCGTAAATCGACATATATTCGTTTACGGTATCCCGGGCTAACTCCATTTCGAAAAAACTGAGCACATAATCACGCTCCTCTTCCGTTACACCTCCATCCTGTTTGGTGATAATAGCGAAAAGCCGGGTTAGCGCTTTTAGAATTTCTTCACTCATCCACTGATTTATTTAATCACTTTTATAGTCACTTTCTCAGTCAAAGAAATATTATAAATCATCTCGTGTGAAACCTAAAGGTAATAAATCTTTAATGCTATTTGCTACAAGAAAGGCGCCTTTATTATATGCCATAACAATACGTATGGGGTGATTTTGCTTTATTTCATATTCCAGGATGGTTTGCCTGCAACTGCCGCATGGAAAAGCGGACTTTGCATTGCCGTTCCTGTTGGCGACAATGGCAATAGCGGTTACCTGAATATCCGGACGATTTGAGAATGCCGAAAAAAGTGCGATACGTTCAGCACAGAGTCCGGATGGATAGGCGGCATTTTCCTGGTTATTTCCGGTTATGATTTCCCCATTACTGCTAGCTACCGCCGCCCCTACGTTAAAATGGCTATAAGGTGCGTATGCTCTGACAGCGCTGTCAAGGGCAGCTTTTACAAGAGATTTATCCTGTTCGTCCAACTGGTCAAAGGAGTCAATTCTTCTAAACGTACATTCAATGGTGAATTTTTCAGACATATCTTTTATTCGAAAAGCCCAAGATAATTAAAATTAAATGAATAATATTCTTTGAATCGATACAACTATTGGTATAAATTGGCGGCCTGAATGAAGTACTTCTTTTTATTCCGTTG
>QIDJ01000094.1 GCA_003228395.1 Flammeovirgaceae bacterium | reverse complement strand
CCCGGGCCATCCGCGTAAACTGAATCCGATATAGGTTACCGTATTCACTGCCACCGGACCCGGTAAAACCGAAGCAAGTGAAAATCCTTCGACAATGATTTTATTTGAAATCAGCTTATCCCGCTCAACAAGCCTGTCCTGAACCACCGAAATCAGCGCCGAATAGCCCCCGAATGAGGATGCCCCGACAACTAAAAAAGTTTTGACAAGGTAAAGTAAAGACGGCTTGTTGTCAGATCCGGATTGTTCCATGGAATGCTAAAAATAAAGAATACTGCAAAAGAGACATAAAAGAAATTCTTTTAATTACCGGATGGTATTTTGTATGATCAGTTTTGTTGCACATGTATATTCGACAACACTAATATCACGGTGCTCCGCACCTTGTCTTAATATCAGGCAAATACCTGTAAATATGATCGGTGCGCTGCACTTCTATTTTAAAAATTATCCTGACACAAAATTGCAGGATACAGCAAACCTGTAATATCTATAGAAAAACAATTCAATATATAAACAAAGGTGCAGCCATGCCTTCGTACATTTCAGCAGGCAGGCGCACGGTACTATTAAACCCACCTATCCACATCATTAAAAAAATGAAATACGTATTCGTCTTTATAGGCGACATTGAATTTTGTGAGATTTTTTTCTTTAATCCAATGATTGCTTGAGGTCTTGATTTTTTCTATCAAATTCGGAACTGTCTGATTTAAATTATACCCTATGAATATATGGATATGATCTGGCATTGATCCAATCGCGATGAGTTTATGACCATTGTTTTGAACAATTCCTGTAATGTATTTTTCTAATTCATCTTTCCATGATTTTCGAATTAATGCATCCCTGTTGTCAACTGCAAAAACAAGGTGAAAATACGCTTGAACGTAGGTGTCTGCCATAGAATTGATAATTTAAGAATTCAATAATAGTTAAATAACTTATCAGATAATATAAATATCACGGTACTCCGCACCTAATGTTTAAGGAATTATAATTGGCTATAGATATTATCGGTGCTCCGCACCTTGCATTATTTCTGGCAAATACCTACAAATATGATCGGTGAGCTGCACCTGCCGAAGTTTTTACGAAGGCATGGCTGCACCTCCATTTTAGATTATTTCCCGACACGAAAGTGCAGGGTGCAGCCTACATGTAATATTGTTAAAAACAATTCAATAGATGAACAATGATGAGCCTTGCCTGCTGTCGCAAGAGGACATAGCCTCCTGCAAGCGCCACTGGTGTAATCCCTTACTAAGGCCGAACACCGAAACATTTTATTATTAACGGCAGGAAGAGGCCCGCTGGCAGACGTACTTTTGCTTAATAACCAGAGGCAGAGGCAAATGGGAGGGTACGGAGTACCCGTAATATTTATAGAAAAATGGACAATAGATAGATGAAGGTGCGGAGCACCGTACTATTAAACCCACATATCCACATCATTATAAAAGTTGTTTGAAGCTACGGGGCCCGAAATATGTATCTTACCTACTCTAATCAACATAAAACCACTTCCATGATTAGGATCACCAGGGAAGCTTCTTTAAATATGCAGCCCGGTAAAACGATTGTTCGCTGTTTGCCTGCCACAAAATTTTCCCTTCGACGTCCGTAATAGCTATTTTCTTTGCCATCGAGCTGCAAAAAAGCAGATGATCATGATCGATAAAATAAACGCTACCCTGTTTAAACGAATAAAGACTGTCAGGTAATTGCACATCCAGTGTTTTTGTGGCAGTCATGTTAGTCTCATCAATCTTAAAGGCCAGCGCACGCGATTTCTTATTCGACTTCGCCCTTCCCCTCATATTCATTGAATTGTCGAACAGCATTAAATCACCACTGTGATTAATATGTACCGTATGCTGCTCTGAGAAGTATGCATCTTTAGTTAATGGAAAATCCCCGTTTACACCCAGCTTCCAGATAATGTGTCCGTCGGTTTTATCAACTTTCCATATCTGGTCAAAATTCCGGAATGAGATCAGAAAATTCCCGTCGGTATCTTTACTCAATGCATTCGCATGACTCCAGTCATTTCTCACTCCATATAATTCTTTTGTAGGTAAAATATCAGATGCCTCAAAAATGCTCCATTCCCAGATCAGGTTACCTTTGTCGTCAAGTATTATAATCCCATCGCCGGTAACAACTTCCGCTTTTTCTCCACCGGTTCCGCTAAAATCAAATGCCTTTTCTTCTTTGGTCAGGGCGATAATTTGGTTTTCTTCATCCCGGAAAATTTCATGATGCAACGGTTTCGTAAACCCGTTTGTGCCTTTTTTTAAATACAACAACGTATCACCGGTAAAAGAAAGCTCCAGTATTTCATTCGTGTTTTTTAGTGCAATGTACGATGTATCACTTGTTAATGAGAAAGGCCTGAAAACCGTTGAATCAGAAACCTGGTACCAGATAACTTTGCCACGGCTGTTTATCATCAGTTGTGTGCCCGGATCAACCATATGACGTAAAACGATGTAGCCGTCAAAATGGAAATCCTCACCCACCACAAGGTCAAAGGAAGGAATATTCTCCGGTAAACTGTCTGTTTTAAAGGATTGCACAGGAGAAGTGTGGGTATCTTCCTTATCCTCCAGAACTACCTGGTACAAATAATCCGTTTGTTCGGTCAGGCCAAATAACTCGGCCCTATGATTCATGCGATTCAATGAAAATGAGGAGGTATCTTTTTGCTCAGATCCTTCCTCCCAGAAAACTACATACGCATCCACTTTTTTATTAGTGGTAAACCAAACATCTGTCTTAAACTGATGATCATATACAACTTCATGCCTGATCTCTGTAATTGTAAACTGATTACAAGAGACTAAAAACAGCGCCCAAATGAGGCCGGGAAATAGTAGTGAAATTTTACGCATAATGAATTTATAGAATTAACCATTAAAATAAAATCTTATTTAAGTTTTAGTAATAAGCTAACGTTTCATCGCTTTACCCTGTTGATCCTTTCTTCTCTCGACCAATTCAACGATTTATTGCTTTTTCTTCTTTTAGTGAAAATATCAATTCATTTTTGAAACCCCACCCCTACACCCCTCCAGGGAGGGGAATTCTCTTGAACACCAGTTAATTCTAATGATCTATTTGTGTACTCAATACGAGTAATGTACAACTTTTGAAGTTTATAAATGTTAAATAAAAAAACAGGCCCGGGCCGTAAAGCCTGAGCCTGTTTTAACATTAACAATATGATTGTAATCTGCTACTGCTTACTTCAATGCAGGCCAGTCAGCGCCATCCTGACGTTTCAGGTCAGTGACACCGGCTTCACCGTAATCATTTTCCCAGTCAAGAGTCAACGTTTTACTGTCTCCACTCACGGTAACAGAATTAAACCAATACTTTTCGCCCCACTGGCTCGCTCCACCCATAGACAGCACGTTGCAGGCATCAATAAGCTGAAGATTTCCTTCAGGGTAGAACCCTGCTGAACCCACCGTACCATCTCCATAGCAGGCATCATACGCGCCATAATCGAAATCTGCAGAGTTGCCTTCAACATGATACTTACCTTTGCCATCGGCAACCCACTCAATAGTACTCGATATAGTCACATCACACCAGGCTACGGTGGTGTAATCGAGGACTCCTTCCAGTGAAGATGGACAAATCACATTCACATCCATTATAAACAGTCCCGAAAACGGAGACGAGGAAATGATGTTACCGCCCGTATTGGAGAACGAGAATGTTGAACCATCGCTTTTTACAATAGTGGCACTGAATCTGAATGTATCACCGCCATTGATATCAGCGAGTGTAAACCCAAATGCATCAAGCGCTGCCTGAAAGCTAAACGTAAACGTTGTTCCGGGCAGACCGTCCGAATTGACGACGAACGAAGAAGACGGTATCGTCAGGAAATCCACCGGGCCGGCGTTGTTGGCGCCACCGTTGGCTTTATCGATATACGCAATCGTCCACCTGTACTCCGACACATTCTTGCCTTTATTTTCATCGTAGAATTCCACTTCAGTAACAATTGAAGAATTAGGAATATCAAAGAAATTAAAAGTCCCGTCAGATGAAAGCTTCCGTGCAAACGCTCCTTTACCCAGATCGTCGAATTCATCAAACGGATTGGGTTCATCCGTACACGACACCGTAATACCCAGCGCCAGTGCACTCATCATTAGAAAATATATATACTTTTTCATACTAGTCATCATAAAAATTTTAATTAAGACTTAATCCGGGATCCCAGAATACAGTTTCAGATATCTCACGCTGACTTGCTTTTGCATTCAGGTTGACATAGTCAGCCGGGTAGAAAAACAAATGCGGGAATATACCAAAATCAGCTTCACGTGTAGGCTGCATATTTGCAGGTTTGCCTGTTCTGCGATACAGGTTATATGCTTCATATCCGTTACCCCACAGCGCTAAGATATATTCCTGAGCTACTATATCCAGCTTTCCATCATTGTCAGCGGCATCATAACTGCTAAGAACCATAGTAACATAGGCCTCTATTTCAGAGTCGTTCGGCACCAACGAAGCATCTACATTGCCAATCGAAGCCGAAAAGGTAATTACCTTATCTATGGAAGTTCTAATTCCCTCGCTAAGCATATCTCTTGCATCATCATTGGTGCCAAGAGTAAGTGCGGCTTCTGCGCGCATAAACGCAACGAATGATGAAAGCATAATCGGAGCAATGCCGTTTCCTCCGGCGCCGTCCGTACCTTTGTTTTTCAAAGATCCGCCCTGTCCGGCGTCAAACTTTCCGCCGGCCGGGTAGATGCCAAAATTGGTTCTTTTCGATCCGTCAGGAGGAATACCATCGTCATTGCCCTGATCACGACCCCAGTAACCTTCAGAAGCATCCGTATCGCCCGGAATCAGGTTGGTTGCCAGACACCACGGTTGCCACGGTTGATAATGTAAAGGTTTGGGTAGCGCCACGCAATCCAGTGTAAACTGGTCTTCATTACTTGGATCAAGATCCTGCCTGTAGAAATAGTAGCGGATCCTGGGGTCAGGTAAATCCTTGCCAGATCCGGATTCACCTCTCATTGACCACATGAAGTAGTTCGACATGTATCTCCCGTTTCCGGTTTCATAATGCGACGCATAATATGGATGCCTTGAATCCGGATTGTTCCTTTGTTTTCCGTAACGGAACTGGAAATCGTCGCCACTGGATTGAATGACATCATTTACCACGCTGTTAATGCCGGACGCATCTTTCATATTAAGATAGTACCTCAGCATTAATGAATTGGCAACTTTTGACCATTTCGAAGCGCTTCCGCCATAAAATATATCTACGGAGGGCGTACCTGATGCCGACTTGGCAAGGTCAGCAACCGCTTCCTGAAGAATTGCAAAAGCTGCAGCGTAAACTTCCGTGTCAGAATCAGCGGCAGGGCTTGGATTTTCCAGTCCACCCAATGCTTCGCTGTAAGGAACTGCACCAAAATAATCCACCAGTGTAAACAACACGTAGGCTTTCATAACCTTAGTGGCGCCTACGTGTACCCACAGGTCTAATTCAGAGGCTTTCTCGATCAATGCGTCCATATCCGGCAGCATGCCTGCATAAGCTACATTCCAAATGAAATTAAAACTTTGCGGCGAATACAGGTTATCATAAATGTTAAAGAACCCGTGCGCCATTCTGGGAATCGGCATACCTAAATTAGAAGCATTATTATAGAATGCTGCAAAATCAAGCTGCACACTGTTAAAGAACAATTCTGTGTCAGCTTTATCCGGTGTAACTGCATTCGGGTTATCCAGTAAGTCCAGATCAGAACAGGACAATGGAACCAGCAGTACAACCGCTATTAATAAATGTTTTATAGATTTCATATACGTAATATGTTAACTATTATTAAAATGTAAAATTGAGCGTGGCGCCGTACTTCTTCGTAGTAAGCGCGTTCATATATTCAAATCCCCTGCCGTTTCCAACACCAAGACTGAGTATTTCAGGGTCGTAGTTTGCTCCGTCAGGGAAATTAGGCGCTTTATGCCACAGATTCTGACCCGAGAACGTAAGCGAAATATCACAAAACGGCGTATTCGAAATATATGCTCTCGGTATCTGGAAACTCAGCGAAATCTCACGAAGTCTCACCACGGT
>QIDJ01000330.1 GCA_003228395.1 Flammeovirgaceae bacterium | reverse complement strand
TATTACTTCATTTGATTAAATAATTTGCAATAAATATATTAATCTGTTTACTTTGTATCAATCAAACGTTCTTTAACAAACAAAAAGTAGAGATTATTACTATACTGTAGGGTGATGGAATGCGGAAGACATGCCCTCCTGTCCCGGGGGTGAGGATAAAGGATAAAGCTTCACGCTTTCAGCGTGAATGACTAACTGCCTCGTGGAGGTTCGAACCCTCCCTCTACAGCTTATTGTACTGTTCAAATGGTTTGGTTACCTGTATAATTATTTTTCAAAGGATATCTCTGAGAATTCAATCTGGAATTTGAATGATTTTAAACCCGCTGGTCCTGAATCGGATCAGGGGGTTTTTTTGATGCTGTATGATTTAAGAGAGTAAATAATAAATGGGATTTTTGCTCTTTTTTAATAAATACAATTCCGTAAGATAATAACTTTATACGCAGGGTCTGATTGCTTTTATTACGCTGCTACCCTGAAAAAATCTGCATTCGACAGGCCAAGTTTAACAAAATCCGGTCTCATTGTACCCCATACCGAAATCTTTTTTAATTTCGTGCCGTTAGCATGTAAATAAAATCACAAACTTATGCGTTCATTCACAACCATCTGCTCACTCTCAGCTATTATACTTATAGCGGTTTCCTGTTCGGAAAAGCCGCTGGATGCCCGGCAGGTTATCGATAAATCAATTGAAGCATATGGAGGGAAACAGCTATACACGTCTGACATTGAATTTGATTTCAGAGACAAACATTACAGGGCCTATACAAACTGGGGTGAAATGTCGTTCGAAAGAATTTTTGAAGACGATAGCCTTGGAAAAGTACATGATGTACTCAACAACGCGGGCTTTACAAGAACAGTTAATGGCAGCATTTTAGAACTCGATGAGGAATGGACCGGGAAATATTCCCGGTCAGTCAATTCCGTGATTTACTTCTTCAGAATTCCGTTTAACCTTAACGATGCAGCTGTAAACAAAAATCTGCTTCCGGATGCATCCATCAGAGGAAAGAAATATTACAAAGTACATATTTCATTTGATCAGGAAGGCGGCGGCGAGGACTATGAGGATTACTTCATTTACTGGGTTAATAAAGATACATTTATTATCGACTATTTTGCCTACTCATATTCCACCGATGGAGGTGGTAAACGTTTCAGGGAAACGATAAATCTCCGGGAAATAAACGGCCTCAGGGTAGTGGATTATATTAACTACAAGCCCATAGATGAAAGTACCCCGCTTGAAGATTTCGACGCCTATTTTGAACTAGGTGGAATGGACGAATTGTCGCGGATTGAAAACCGAAACATTGTTATAAAATATCTTTAATATCTGCGAGTAATTAGCCATTTTTGATTACAAATTCATTAACAATGGCAGAAAATAAGCTGGCTATATTTGCCTCCGGCAGCGGAACTAATGCAGAAGAGTTTTTCAGGTATTTTAATCAGCACCCATCTATTAAAATAGTTGCACTCCTTTCAAACAACCCGGATGCCTACGCATTGAAAAGGGCTGAAAATCATGGCATACCCGTACATGTATTTTCAGGAAATTCGTTTTATCATTCGAATGAGATAATGAATTATCTGCAAAACAATGAAATAAACCACATAGTGCTTGCCGGTTTTATGTGGCTGGTTCCCGAAAATATTGTTAACGCATACAAAAATCGGATTTACAATGTTCACCCTGCCCTGCTCCCGAAGCATGGTGGGAAGGGCATGTATGGTGATCGTGTACACAAAGCGGTTATTGAAAACGGGGAAATCGAGTCGGGCATTTCCATTCACTATGTAAATAATAAATTTGATGATGGCGACATTATTTTTCAGGCAAAATGCCCTGTTTTAAAAGATGATACCCCTAATTCACTCGCCAATCGTATCCACCAACTGGAGTACGCACATTACCCAAGGGTGGTTGAAGAGGTGATCTCCGGTAAAATTCTGTAAGCCTCAGTTTGTAACAAGTTATTGGAATCTGAATTTTTTTCCTGATTTCCTGATACATTTGCAGCCTTTAAGCAACCTGTATCACATGTCGCACGTTCCTGTTAAATCTGCACTTATTTCAGTATATCATAAGGAAAACCTCGAACCCCTGTTGGAAATTCTCTCCAACAACAACGTAACCATTTACTCCACCGGCGGTACACGCAAATTTATTGAGGAATCAGGCCTGGAAGTAAAAACGGTAGAGGGGCTCACAGGATACCCTTCAATTTTTGGAGGACGTGTAAAAACGCTTCATCCGAACATTATGGGTGGGATTCTTTACAGAAGAAGTGAGGCAAATGATGTGATGCAAGCCGGAGAATATGATATTCCTTCCATTGACCTGGTTGTTGTTGACCTGTATCCCTTCAGCGCTACGCTTTCTTCAGGCGCCTCGCATGAAGAAATTATAGAAAAAATTGATATAGGAGGTATATCGCTTATCCGTGCTGCAGCTAAAAACTACAATGATGTGCTGATTGTAAGTTCCATGTCCCAATACGATGAAGCGTTAAAAATCCTGTCTGAGAATAACTGTAATACCTCCATTGAGCAAAGAAAGAAATTTGCCGCGTACGCTTTCAGCATATCTTCGCAATACGATACGGAAATATTCAACTACTTCAATACCGAAGCGCAATTACCTCATTTCAAAAAGAGTTTTTCAACTGCTACCACACTTCGTTATGGCGAAAATCCGCATCAGGAAGGTGTTTTTTATGGCAACCTGGAAGAGATGTTCAACCAGCTTCATGGCAAAGCGATTTCGTACAATAATCTGGTAGATATCGATGCTGCCGTAGCATTGATGGAAGAGTTTGCTGAAGATACGGTTTTTTCCATTCTGAAGCACACCAATGCGTGTGGCGTAGCTACGGCTGATACAATCAAAGAGGCTTATCAGAAAGCATTTGAAGCAGATACGGTGTCGGCTTTCGGGGGTGTGCTCATTTCCAATGTGGAAGTAAACAAAGAAGCGGCATTGGAAATCAACAAGTTGTTTTTTGAGATTCTAATTGCCCCCGGCTTTGGAAATGAGGCGCTTGAAATTCTGAAATCAAAGAAAAACAGGATCCTGCTGGTACAATCGCAGGGCTTATCCGCCAGGCTTCAGTTTAAAAGCATTCTGAATGGCGTTATCCAGCAGGAGCGGGATGTAGAAACAGAAAGCCCGGAACAATTCAGCGAGGTCACAAAAAGAAAACCCACTGCCGATGAAACTATCGCAATGGTGTTTGCCAATAAAATTGTAAAACATACAAAATCCAATGCCATCGTACTGGCCCGTAACGGCCAGATGATTGGCAGCGGGGTGGGTCAAACCTCACGCGTGGATGCGGTAAAACAAGCCATTTCCAAAGCCCGGGCATTTGGATTTGATGTAACAGACGCTGTGATGGCTTCCGATGCCTTTTTTCCGTTTGCCGACAGTGCAGAAATCGCATTTAATGAAGGTGTTCGTGCCATTGTTCAGCCGGGAGGGTCGGTAAGAGACATGGATACGGTGAAATTTTGCGATGAACATGATATGACAATGGTTTTTACTGGTAAAAGGCATTTTAAACATTAAATTAAACTTTTACCTGGTTAATAAATTGAAAGATATTTGTAAATTGAAGGCGCCTGAAACAGGCTTGCGTCTTGGATTGAATAAAGTGATAATATATGGGATTATTTGATTTTTTTACAAGTGATATAGCCATCGATCTTGGCACCGCTAACACCCTGATCATACATAAAGATAAAATTGTGGTTGATGAACCATCTATCATTGCTATTGACAAAAGTAGCAACAAAGTGATAGCGATCGGGAGAGAAGCCCTTCAGATGCATGAAAAGACACATGAAAATATAAAAACCATTAAACCACTGAAGGATGGTGTAATTGCTGATTTCCATGCAGCAGAGCACATGATCAGAGGTATGATTAAAATGATTGATGAGGGCAGAAGCCTTTTCCCAAAATCACATAGGATGCTGATTTGCATCCCCAGCGGAATTACTGAAGTGGAAAAGCGGGCAGTTCGTGACTCGGCTGAGCACGCAGGCGCCAAGGAAGTATATATGATCCACGAACCTATTGCCGCTGCCATTGGTATCGGTATCGATATTGAAAAGCCGGTGGGTTCGATGGTGGTTGACATCGGAGGAGGCACTACCGAAATTGCCGTCATTGCGCTGTCAGGCATTGTGTGCGCTCAGTCCATCCGGGTTGCAGGCGATTCATTCAGCAGAGACATTCTTGATTATATGCGTCGCCAGCATAATCTTTTAATTGGCGAACGGTCGGCTGAAAAAGTGAAAATCGAGGTAGGATCGGCGCTTACTGAACTGGATGACGGACCGGATGATTATGAGATCCGGGGCCGCGACCTGATGACAGGTATCCCTAAAGTTATTAAGGTTTCCTACTCAGAAATTGCATTTGCACTCGACAAGTCCGTATCCAAAATTGAAGAAGCGGTTTTGAAAAACCTGGAGATTTCACCACCTGAATTGTCTGCCGATATTTATGACAATGGTATCCATCTTACCGGCGGTGGAGCCATGTTAAGAGGATTGGATAAGCGACTTGCATTGAAAACCAAACTGCCTATACATGTTGTCGAAGATCCGTTGCGAGCTGTGGTAAGAGGTACAGGAGTTGCACTGAAAAATCTTGTTAACTTTAAAGCTGTTCTGATATCATAATTGGATTTATAAATGAATGCAACGGCTCCTTAATTTCTTATACCAGTACAGAAACTTTTTTATATTCGTAATTCTTGAAGTTTTCAGCTTTTATCTGATCATTCAGAATAATCGTTATCAAAGTGCTGTTTTTTTCAACTCTTCAAATTTTATTGCCGCCGGCATCCTAAATACAAGTCATAGCGTACGTGAATATTTTGGACTGAAAAAAGACAATGCCTTACTGGCCGAAGAAAACGCACAGTTGAGAACGATGCTTGAAAAATATAAAAATCAGCGTATCGAAACACGCACAGCAAACACCTCTGTTGATTCAACGATATATCAGTATTCTTTTGTTACCGCCAAAGTAATTAACAACTCTGTTAGCTGGAGAAACAATACCCTTACTGTGAATAAAGGCAGCCGCGATGGCATAACACCTGGAATGGGAGTGGTCGGAAGCGGGGGGGTGGTAGGTAAAGTTAAATATGTAAACAAGCGGTACGCAGTGATTACATCCTTACTGCATGCCGGATTTACCATTTCTTCGCGGATAAAACACAAAGTTGAATTGTGCACTTCGGAGTGGAACGGTAAGGATCCGGGACATATAAGCATACGTTTTGTACCAAGGCATCATTTAATTGAAGTGGGAGACACCATTCTTACTTCCGGCTATAATGCCATTTTCCCTCCTGATATCATCATTGGAGTTATTTCGGAAATAAACCTGGACGAAGACGCCACCTTTTATGATATCAATGCGCGGCTTGAAAACGATTTTTCAAAACTCTCATATGTCCATATCATTAATAATGCACTTAAAGCTGAAAAAGATTCACTGGAAAATCTCAGTATAAAACAGGGGTTATGAGTTACCGGGTAATCATACAGCAGGTATTCGCAATTCTAATCTTCACAGGGGTGCAGGTGGCTATGCTCAAAAACCTGGTTTTGTTTGATACGGCTTTTTGTTTTATTTACATAGGATTTCTCCTGTTTCTGCCATTTGAATCAGGCCGCACAGGGTTGCTGCTGTTGGGCTTCCTTCTGGGGTTCGTGGTTGACATCTTTTATGACAGCCTCGGCATACATGCGGCAGCAGGTGTATTGATTGCATTTATCAGGCCCGCCTGGATCAATGTGCTTACTCCGCAGGGCGGTTATGAATTAAATGCATCTCCCTTCCTAAAGCAAACAGGGGTAACATGGTTTGTCAGCTATACTTTCGCACTTATTTTTATCCATCATTTGGCAATATTTTTCATAGAGGCAGGTGGATTTTCTATGTTTTTCTTTACCTTAGTAAAGGTATTTTCTTCGGCTATTTTCACGTTTTTGGTCCTGGTGTTAGCTCAATTGCTGTTTTACAGGAAGTAGCATGATATGTTTGATTCAAGGAAGTATATATTACAAGCAATTTTTATTGTAATTGGATTCGTTTTCCTATCCAAGCTGTTTGTAATACAGGTTCTGAGCAGCGAATAC
>QIDJ01000027.1 GCA_003228395.1 Flammeovirgaceae bacterium | reverse complement strand
ATGTATTCGTATCCGTAAATGATCATCCGTGCTACCCAGAAAAAAAGAATCTCCGGGGCTGTGACCAGATCGTTAGTAGGATAATAGTATGAAATGTCTTTGTTGCCAGGATTTTTAATTCCGTCGAACACGGTGATCGGCCAGAGGCCGCTGCTAAACCAGGTGTCAAGCACATCTTCATCCTGCTTCAGGTCGTCAGCTGTGAGTTGCGTATTTTGGGTAACCTTTTTGGCCTGGATCAGAGCTTCTTCTTTGGTTTCAGCTACAAAAACCCGGGTATCCGGATCAGCTGGGTTTTCCGTTGTAAGGTAATAGGCAGGAATTCGCTGCCCCCACCACAACTGCCTTGATATACACCAGTCGCGCACATTTTCCATCCAATGCCGGTACATATTCTTGAACTTGGAAGGTACGAGCTGCACCTTATCATTCATAACACTCCGGAGCGCTGGCTTCGTCAACTGATCCATTTTTACATACCATTGCAACGACAACCTGGGTTCAACAACGGCATTGGTTCTTTCTGAAAAACCGACATTATTCACATAGTCTTCAATTTGTGTGATAAAACCGGCATGTTTCAGGTCCTTTACAATTTCTTCCCGCGCTTCAAACCGGTCTTTTCCTATATATAACTGTGCCTCGCTGTTCAACGTCCCGTTATCATTAAAAATATCAATAACTTCAAGATTATGTTTTATCCCCAGGTCATAGTCATTCATGTCGTGTGCCGGAGTCACTTTAAGGCAACCCGTACCAAATTCCATATCTACATAACGATCTTCAACAATCGGGATGGGCCTGTCTATCAATGGTACAAGGGCTTTTTTATCTTTTAAATAACGGAAACGTTCATCGTCAGGATGTATGCAAATAGCGGTATCGCCCAGAATAGTTTCTGGCCGGGTGGTGGCAATCGTCAGAAAATCATCTTCCCCTTCGATTTGGTATTTCACATAGTAAAGTCTTGAGGCTACCTCTTTATGAATAACTTCGTCGTCGGCCAGGGCAGTCAGGCCGGCCGGATCCCAGTTTACCATTCGATACCCGCGGTAAATATGTCCTTTTTGGTAGAGATCAACAAATACCTTAATTACCGAATCATACAGGTCTGGTTCCATAGTGAACCGGGTACGATCCCAATCACACGAAGCGCCTAGTTTTTTCAACTGCTCGAGAATGATCCCGCCGTATTTTTCGGTCCATTCCCAGGCATGCTTTACAAACTCCTCACGGGTAATATCATGTTTTCTGACGCCCTGGTCTTTCAGCATTTTTACCACCTTTGCCTCCGTGGCAATAGAAGCATGGTCGGTTCCCGGTACCCAGCAAGCCTCCTTCCCCATCATTCTGGCTCTGCGAATAAGAATATCCTGGATTGTGTTGTTTAGCATGTGTCCCATGTGCAACACGCCTGTGACATTCGGAGGTGGAATAACGATGGTATAGGGTTCCTTTTCAGGGTTAGGTTCGGAGTGAAAAAATCCCTGATCGAGCCAGTGACGATACCATTTGTCTTCAACCTCTTTCGGATTATATTTTGCTGAAAGCGCCATTCGTTGCTGTAATTCAAATTTTGAGCCGCAAAATTACGTAATTATAATGGTCATTTTAATCTTACTACGGATGATTTGCGTTTTTATTTAACAACAAAACTTTACCTTTGACCAACCATAATCGCGTGCAACCATCAGGTGGTACTTCTGTAAATTTCAGGACTAAAGTACCTATAGGAATGGATTTTTCCTTTCGGCAATGTTGCTTACAAGCGGTTTTTGATGAAAGCGAAATATTGTATGAATACAAAACATGATACCAGATGCTAATCGTTGATCCTGAAAAAGTAAGCGTTCAGAAAATGCACGGATATTTGCTGGGTGCGGTGGCTCCCAGGCCGATTGCCTTTGCAAGCACCATCGATCCGGATGGCAATGTTAACCTGAGTCCGTTTAGCTTTTTTAATGCCTTCAGCGTCAATCCACCGATCCTGATTTTTTCTCCTGCGCGCAGGGTGAAAGATAACACCACCAAACATACATTTGACAATGTAATCAGTCACCCGGAAGTAGTTATTAACATCGTAAATTATGCGATTGCCCAACAAATGTCGCTTTCGAGCACGGAGTATGAAAAGGGTGTTAACGAATTTGAAAAAGCAGGTTTGACAATGGTAGCCTCGGAGAGGGTAAAACCACCGAGGGTAGGAGAGGCGCCGGTAGCCTTTGAATGCAGAGTGAATGAAGTTGTTCCGCTCGGTCGCGAGGGCGGGGCGGGTAATCTGGTGATCTGTGAAGTTCTGCTAATACACATGAAAAAAGAATTACTTGACGAGAACCAACGCATTGACCCGCGTAAACTGGATGTGATCGGCAGAATGGGCGGTGACTGGTACACAAGGGCGGGGGAATCTTCCTTGTTTGAAATTGCCAAGCCGCTGGCGACCAAGGGAATCGGTGTTGACCAATTACCAGGTAGTGTAAAAAACAGCATTGTACTGACAGGGAATGATCTTGGTAAACTGGGAAATATTGAAAAATTGCCGCCAAAGGAATCCATAAAGGAATACGCAGAAAATCCCTCGATTTCAGAGCTAAGGGAAAGGTTTAAAAACGACCGGGAATCGTATGTATTTCATCTTCATGTGTATGCACAGGAACTGCTTGCCGATGGCAATGTGGAGGAAGCCTGGCTGGCGTTGCTGCAGATATAGCGGAGTTCGGCCATTAGTCTTTATTAAGGTACCGCACATACGAAAATCGTTAAATTGTAATTTAATAGTAAAAGGAGTAAGTATATGCAATCAAAAGCAGAAAACGTACAGGATTATCTGACTGAGTTTCCAGATGACCGGGCGGAATATTTCAAAGAGCTACGTGATACCATTTTATCGAACCTGCCCAAAGGTTTTGTGGAAGTAATGAATTATGGAATGATCGGGTATGTTGTTCCGCATGAATTATACCCGGCAGGTTATCACTGCGATCCAAAAGCCCCACTGCCATTTGCGAATATTTATGGATAAATACGGATATATATGGATATTTATGAATATAATTCTTTCTCTTATAAACTTGCAACAAAAAAAATATCGGGCATTTTATTTTGAGTTTAGAAACGCATACTCAGACCAGCCACGTGTATCCATACGGATGACGCTTAGGGAGGATTTTATCTAAAAATTTATTGTATCGAATCAAAAAATACACGTGTTTTCTCCACCAGTTTACACGTGTCAGGGGGCAATTCGCTGCCTTCGTACGGATGTTTGCCACCGAAGGTATGGCCGGCATTTTCAATCATAAAAAGTGTTGCACTTTTATTCCACGATTTCAGGCTAGTGGCCATGGTAAATGGCAGGGACTCATCCTCGGTACCGTGGCAGATCAGCCATGGGCAGGTGATCGAAGCGGCGGCTTCCGGAATGTTCAACCGGTCCGGATGATTTTCCACATCCTGCACCAACTGGAAGTAAAGCGGCATATTTTGTTTGGTACGGCTGTTGAATATATAGTAAACGCCGTCTTTTTCCCACTGCTGCAACACCTCTTCCGGCCACCTTTCCGACAAATCTGAAATAGCTGCCCAGGTAGCAATGCCCCTGATCCGGGTGTCTTCGGCGGCTTTGAGTATTACCAGCCCGCCGCCACGGCTGTGGCCTGCGAGGAATATAACGTTTTTGTCAATTTCCTGTTCAGGTACGGGATTTTCCCCGCCATGAAGGAAATCAAGCATCACCCCGATATCATCCAGTTCAATACTGAAATTATTGTTGCCAAATGCTTCCAGATCGGCAAAATCCTCAGGTTGCTCAATGGTTGTGCCGTTGTGCGAAAGGTTTATTTTGGAATATACAAATCCGTTTTCCGCAAAATAATCAGCAATCAGATTAAAATGCCCCCAGTCTTTAAAACCTTTAAATCCGTGAATAAACAGAATAACAGGTTTTTTTTTGCCATTTACTTCGAACCTGATGTCTGCCAGCATGCGTTTGTGGTTGTGTAAAGATTCAAGGATAATATTATTTAAATGTATCATAATTTGATGGTCGTTTTCATGACAATAATAAGAAATCATGGCTTTGGTTTGGGGTCAAATGGTGGTAATATTGTAATCATTTTAGACGCATGAAGGCCAGACTAAAGCAGATACAGGCTCCTATCGCCACGGAAATGATGGAATTTGAACGAAAATTTCGTCATTCCATGAAAAGCGATGTGTTTTTGCTCGATAAGATCATGAACTATATCGTGAAGCGCAAAGGAAAACAGATGAGGCCCATGTTTGTATTTTTGAGTGCGGGCGTCACAGGGAGCATAACAGAAGCAACCTACCGTGGTGCTTCTTTGGTTGAGCTGCTTCACACCGCTACACTCGTACACGACGATGTGGTGGACGACGCCAACTACCGGAGAGGTTTTTTTTCAGTAAATGCATTGTGGAAGAATAAAATTGCCGTTTTAGTCGGAGATTATCTTCTCTCACGTGGCCTGCTGCTTTCGGTGGACAACAAGGATTTTGAATTGCTCAGGATTGTTTCGGATGCTACAAAAGAAATGAGCGAAGGAGAGCTGTTGCAGATCGAAAAAGCGAGAAGCCTGGACATCACGGAAGACGTGTACTACGATATAATCAGGCAAAAAACCGCCTCTTTGATTGCTTCATGCTGCGGTGTGGGAGCTGCATCGTCAGGCGCCGGACAGGAGGTAGTTTCCAAAATGAAATTGTTCGGAGAATATGTGGGCATGGCATTTCAGGTTAAAGATGACTTGTTTGATTATGGTACCGATGAGATCGGCAAACCGCTTGGAATCGATATAAAGGAGAAAAAACTGACACTTCCGTTGATTTATGCACTTCAAAACACCTCCTGGCTGCGTAAAAAGCAGATACTGAGTTTGATCAGAAGTAATAACGGACAGGCCGGAAAAGTCAGCAGGGTAATTGAATTTGTTGACTCTAAAGGCGGAATCCAGTATGCACAGACCGTCATGCAGAAATATTATCGCCGGGCTATCGAAATTTTAGACGAATTTGACGATTCTGACTATAAAAGCTCACTCAAAGAGCTCGTTACCTTTACCATTGAAAGAGAGAAATAGGCCGTTATCATGAGGTTTTTGCCTGATTCTGTGAAATTTTGCTGATAATCGGCATTCTGATACAACCCGCATCCCGTTATTTATCAAATCTTTTAAACTCCTGCCGGGGCATCTTTTATTAGTCTATAATTGCCCCAGTTAGCTTCAAACCGTGTTTTCCGTGTACGGAAGTGGGAGAAAAAACACATCTTAATATATAAAAGTGGTAAAAAGTGGGGGAAAGTGGTTGACTTTACCATTTTTTTTACAGATGTTTGTTATTGAAGAAGGATGACTCAGGGGATATGCTATTTATTACAGGCGAATATGAATGTAAGCTCGATGCCAAAGGAAGGCTTGTTTTGCCTTCCCGCTTAAAGGCGTCGCTGCCTGAATCCTCCAGCACTGAATTGTATTTAGTAAAGGGATTTGAGCCATGTCTGCTCTTGTATCCCTTAGTAGAGTATAAAAAGATTTTTTCCAGGATTGCCGGCCTGAACGAATTCAATGTTGAATACAGGCGTTTGCAGCGCAATTTTTTCAGAGGAAGCGCTTCGGTAGAACTGGACAATGCCGGCAGGTTTCTGATCCCTAAGTTTATGCTCACTCATGCATCCCTCGAAAGGGAATGTGTATTGGTTGGAATGGGCAACCGTATGGAAATCTGGAATCCGGATAAATACGAGGACTACCTGATCAAAGATCCTCAGGAACTTTCTGCATTGGCTGAAAAATATCTGAACGAGTAATGCTGAATTTAATGCCTGATACCTATCATAATCCGGTAATGTTGAAAGAAAGCATGGAAGGGTTGGATATCCATCCTGAAGGAGTATATGTTGACCTGACTTTTGGCGGAGGCGGACATACGGCAGAAATATTACGCACACTTGAAAGCGGGAAGTTATTCGCTTTTGATCAGGATCCGGATGCCAAAGCGAATGCTGCGGCCTTTGCCGATGATCCCCGTTTTATTTTTATCGATGCCAATTTCAGGTATTTCATCAGGTATCTGAAAATGTATAAAATAACTGCTGTCGATGGCATACTGGCAGATCTGGGCGTTTCTTCACACCAGATCGATTCGGCCGAAAGAGGCTTCAGTACACGTTTTGATGCACTTCTGGATATGCGCATG
>QIDJ01000314.1 GCA_003228395.1 Flammeovirgaceae bacterium | reverse complement strand
GGCTCTGCCTGATCATAGTTTTTCGCACTTAACAATACAAAAAGGTCTTTATACTTTATTTTTTGTGCAGATAAACCAAAACAAATACCTGTTACGAAAAGAATAAGTAAAGCATATTTTTTTCTCATTTGAAAATCCGGATTTATTTACGAATATACAAAAATCAGACCATCAGAATTCAGCTAATTTAAAGGATGTTGCAGTTAAGAAACAAATTCATAACGACTTTTGTAACCAAACTCACAGGAAATGAACTTTCCCGGCACGGGTTTTGTAATAAATAATATCTTAATTTTGGCGCTACCACTATTTAAGAATATGAAAATCAAGATAAACTGGAAGAAAGAACTAAGGGACTGGGGAATTATGCTACTTACTATTTTTTTATTATACATCACGGGTTTATATACAGAAGTTGCAGGTTTTGCCCAACGCATGGTACTGGCTACGGGAGTTTTTCCCGTAGAGGTAAATGTATCGGAATCGGATAAAATGGCTGCTGACTATGATTTTACCCTGCTAACGTTTGAAGGTGAAAAATTTGACTTCCGGGATCTGAAAGGAAAGGTTGTTTTTATGAATTTCTGGGCAAGCTGGTGTGCACCATGTGTAGCAGAAATGCCCAACATTCAGAACCTGTATAATTCCTACAAGGACAGGGATGATATTGTCTTTGTGATGATATCGCTTGACCGTGATCCTGAAAAAGCCCGGAAATTTATAAAGAGAAAGGATTTTAATTTTCCGGTATTTACACCGGACTATAAAAGCGGAATACCCGGCATTTATGAATCCCCATCCATTCCAACCACCTTTGTGTTGAATAAAAATGGTTTTATCGATACAAGAAAAGTTGGGATGGCTAACTACGATACAAGCAAATTCCGGAAATACCTGGATAGATTGCTTTCGCCGTAGCAGTGCCTGTCAGTTGGTTAAATAACCCTACTGGCCGAAGCGTCTGCTTCGATCATTTTTTACTGTCTTTTTACATTTTCCAACCGGGATTGGTTGTTGCTTTTTAATTCGCCGAAATATTTTTTAGCAGCTTTCTTTACTTTAGGAGACAACAAAATTGCGGAAATCACGGTGGGAAAAGCCATGGTAGCATACAATCCATCGATAAGTCCGATAATGGATGTTAATGAAGCTATCGCACCCAGAATAATGCTTGATACATAAAAATAGTTATAGTAGTTCTTTTTATCTGCTCCGAAAAGGTAGGAAAAACATTTTTCGCCATAATAGGAAAGTGAGAAAAGCGAGGTAACGGCAAAAATGGTTGCACAAAGTGTCAGGATATATCCGCCGTACCCCGGAATAGCAGCTTCAAAAGCCTCCACGGTAAGAGTAACCCCATTGGAGCCGGATTCCTTCCAGACACCGGTAATAAGTATAGCCAGGGCTGTAAGCGTGCACACTATGAGTGTATCAATGGCCGGACCAAGCATGGCTACCAGCCCTTCGCGTATGGGCTCATTGGTTTTGGCGGCGCCGTGCGCCATGGGTGCGGTACCTATGCCTGCTTCATTGGAAAAAGCTGCGCGTCTTGCTCCGGTGATGATTACCGCACCAATCGCCCCGCCCGCTATGGCTTTGCCAGTAAAAGCGTCCACCACAATAAAGCTCAGCAGAGCGGGAACTTCGCTTATATTCATAATAAGAATATAGGCAACGGTTACAAAATACAGAATAACCATCAACGGCACCAACTTACCTGCCACCGTACCAATTCGTTTAATGCCCCCGAAAATCACAAACGACACCATGACAGTAAGAACGATGCCGGTAACCAGATCGGAAGTTTTAACCATAAATAGTCCGAAATCCGTATATCCTTTACCAATACCATTTGGTACAAGAATGACATCATGAATAACCTGTGTGAGCTGGTTAGCCTGAAAAATCGGTAAAACCCCGATCATTCCTGCCAGGCTGAAAACAATTGCCAGCCAGTGCCAGTTTTTGCTTAGACCTTCCCGAATTACATACATTGGCCCGCCCTGTAACGCGCCGGCGGAATCGGTTCCCCGGTACATGATGGCCAGCGAACAGGTAAAATATTTGGTAGCCATACCGAAAAAAGCGCTTACCCACATCCAGAAAATGGCGCCCGGGCCGCCCATGATAATGGCCACCGCAACCCCGCTGATATTTCCCATACCTACTGTTGAGGCAAGCTGGGTTGATAACGCTTCGTAATGATTGATTTGTCCCTTTTCATCGGGATCGTCGTACTTGCCGCGTAAAACATTGATCGCATGCCCCAGGTATTTAAACTGAACAAATTTTGACGAAAAGAAAAAGAAGATTCCGCCTCCCATTAAAAGGATGAGTAATGGGGTGCCCCACATAAAGTTTCCGAACCCGGTAAACGCCGATTCGAGTGCATTAGCTATGTCCAATGATCGCTGATTTTAAAATTCAAAAGATTCAAATATATAAACACCCCGGTTAAGAACATAACGCTGTTCGCCAACCGGAATATACTTTATATTGGTATTTTGCAAAAAGATGAAAACCGCTGACTTTCAACCGAACCGTAAGGATTGAATGGTGATGGCGTATCCAATGCTCACGTGGTAATGGATTCAGAATCAATATATGAATCGAATTTGCAATTATGCTCTGATACTGCTGACCAGCTGCTTAGCGAATGTACAATCTTAACCACAGACCCTGCTGACATCGAACCTATTTCAGCATCTGCAATATATTCGGCAACATAAGATATCACCGGATTATGTCCCATAATAAATACGATTGCCCATTCCTCCTTTAAAAAATTAATTACCTGAAGAAACGTTCTGACAGAGGCTTCATATAATTCATCATTACTATGTATTTCATCAACGTCGTATTTCAGTTGTTCGGCAATTAACATAGCTGTTCGTATGGCTCGCTCAGCAGGACTGGAGATAATTATATCAGGGATAATTTTTTTTTGGGCCAGGTACAATCCGAGCTTTGAGGCTACCTGTACCCCGTCGGTTGACAATTTCCTGGAAATATCTTTTTGATCAAAATATTTTTCTTTTGCATGCGCATGCCGTATCAAATATAGCTCCTGTGCCATGGTTAGCTGATATTGAGAGGGCTCAAGATAGTAAAAGCTGGTATTGGTACATACCCGAAGTTTGGTTTTTTTTATAAATAGATGATATTTGAAGCTTTTTAGAAAGAAATATGCCTAAAAATCTTGTAATAGTTGAATCTCCGGCAAAAGCCAGAACCATCGAAGGGTATCTCGGAAGTGATTTTAAAGTGGCTTCAAGCTATGGACACATAAGGGACTTGCCAACTGATGACAAAGCGATAGACGTTGATAACGGATTCAAACCAACTTATATCATTTCGAAGGATAAAAAAGAGGTTGTAAAAACGCTAAAAAAACTTGTCAAACAATCAGAGATGGTGTATCTGGCAAGTGATGACGACCGTGAAGGGGAAGCCATTTCATGGCATCTGATGCAGGCGCTCGATCTGAATGACGCAAATACCCGCCGCATTGTTTTCCATGAAATCACAAAAGGCGCCATTTCAAACGCACTGGAATCACCACGTAGCATTGATATCGATCTGGTAAACGCACAGCAGGCACGGCGGGTCCTGGACAGGCTCGTGGGATACGAAATATCCCCTATATTATGGAGAAAAATCAAAACAGGCCTTTCGGCAGGACGCGTGCAATCGGTGGCTGTGCGCCTGGTAGTGGAGAGAGAACGGGATATTGAGAAATTTAATTCAAAATCATCTTATAAAATATCGGCTGAATTTGACTGCGGGAGTGGTAAAATACTTAAAGCTGAACTGCCTGAAAAATTCAGCAGCGAAACAGACGCGGCTGCATTTCTCCAAAAATGTATCGGAGCTGAATTTTCGATTACCGACCTGCAAAAGAAACCGCTGAGAAAATCACCGGCGCCACCATTTACCACCTCCACCCTACAGCAGGAAGCCAGCCGAAAGTTAGGTTTTTCAGTTGCCCGGACCATGACACTTGCGCAAAAACTGTATGAATCAGGAAGGATCTCTTACATGCGCACGGATTCCGTTAACCTGTCGGAAGAAGCGCTGCGGGGAGCCAGAAACCAGATTGCCGGTTTCTTTGGGGAGCGCTATGCCAAAACACGCAGGTACAAAACAAAATCAACCGGCGCTCAGGAAGCACATGAGGCTATCCGTCCTACAAATTTCGGGGTTGCTGAGGCCGGTAAAGATCGTAACATGAAACGCCTGTATAACCTGATCTGGAAACGCGCCATCGCTTCACAAATGGCGGAAGCAGAACTTGAGAAAACGATAGTAACAATTGCAGTCTCAACTACAAACGAGAAGTTTATTGCTACCGGTGAAGTCATAAAATTTGACGGATTTCTGAAAGTTTATATTGAAAGCTCGGATGAAGAAAACGGAGAAGAAAATCAGAAAGGAATGTTACCGCCGCTTGAAACCGGACAAATGCTTGACTTAATTGAGATGAAGGCCCGGCAGGGATTTTCAAAGCCTCTGCCACGCTACACCGAAGCCAGTCTGGTTAAGAAACTTGAAGAAATGGGCATTGGCAGGCCATCAACATACGCACCTACCATATCCACTATTCAAAAACGCGATTATGCAATTAAAGAGAGCCGGCAAGGAAAAGAGCGAAGCTACAAAGTGATCGTGCTAAAAGACAGCAATCTGACAACAACTACCCACAAGGAGATCACCGGTGCAGAAAAAAACAAGTTGTTTCCCACGGATATGGGCATCATTGTAAACGATTTTCTTGTGGAGTATTTTCCGAAAATTGTGGATTTCCGGTTTACGGCACATGTCGAAAAGGAATTTGATGAAATCGCCCAGGGTCAAAAATCATGGAATGCCATGATAGGTGATTTTTATGGAGGATTTCACACCCAGGTAGAAGAAACCAAACAAATCAGGTCGGGTGTTTCAAAACCCCGTGAACTTGGCGTTGATCCGGAAACGGGTAAAAAAGTGTATGCAAGAATGGGGAAATTCGGTCCTGTAGCACAATTGGGAGAAAACGACGGCGAAGAAAAACCAAGGTATGCAAGCCTGCAAAAAGGGCAGTTGATTGAGACACTCAAGCTGGAAGAAGCGCTTGATCTTTTCAGACTTCCACGTACAGCAGGCCGCTTCGAAGATCAGGATATGGTGATTGGCATCGGTAAATACGGGCCATATATACGCCACGCTGGTAAATTCTATTCACTGGAATCAGGCGATGACCCGTATTCCATCACAGAAGAACGTGCGATTGCACTTATTGAGGAAAAAAGAAAATCCGATGCCAACAAAGTCATTAAAACATTTGATGAAAATCCGGATATTCAGGTATTGAACGGAATATACGGGCCATACATAAAAGCAGGGAAAAAGAATGTGAAAATACCTAAAAATAAAGATCCTGCTGCTTTAACATTGGATGAATGTATTGAACTGGCTGAAAAAACTCCGGACAAAAAACGAAAATTTCGGAAAAAGAGATCGTAAATTTATCGCATGAAAAAGCTGGTTGTTCTTACCGGTGCCGGGGTGAGTGCAGAAAGCGGCCTGAAAACTTTTCGGGACGCAGGAGGACTCTGGGAAGGGCATGATGTGATGGAGGTGGCTTCGCCTGAAGGATGGGCGGCAAATCCCAAAAACGTACTTGAATTTTATAATCAGCGCCGTGAGCATGCACTAAAAGCTGTTCCAAATCGCGGCCATGAAATTCTGGCAGAACTGGAAACCTGGTTCGATACGGTAATTATTACCCAAAATGTAGATAATCTTCACGAAAAGGCGGGATCTACGCGTGTACTGCATTTGCACGGAAGCCTGTTTCAGTCAAGAAGTACCAAAGACCCGAATCTTATCTATGATATTGAAGGTAGTAAACTCAACTGGGGTGATGTATGTGAAAAAGGCAGCCAGCTACGACCAAACATAGTCTGGTTCGGTGAAATGGTTCCCAGGATGGAAGAAGCAGCGGATTTAGCAAGACAGGCCGATATTTTTCTTGTGGTGGGTACTTCCATGGTGGTGTATCCGGCAGCAGGACTCATTGAGTATGTAAGGTATGATGTACCAAAATACATTGTGGACCCGCAAATTCCAGATCTTCCCTCCCATCCGGATATGTTCTTTATTGCAGAAAAAGCCAGCATTGGTATGAAAATCGTAAAACAACAGCTTCTTGAAAAGTACCTGGCCTGAAATCATGATATATTTGGAATTTCCCATTAAAAATTTTAACTAACAGTAATTTTTTTAACGGATATTTTATTTGCACATGAAAATGCGTTTTTTAAGCAATAAG
>QIDJ01000229.1 GCA_003228395.1 Flammeovirgaceae bacterium | reverse complement strand
CACATTTGCAGTTCAATTGGCCCTTAGTGGTGTGCTCGACACGGGTGAAGGCATGGGGGTTTCTGCCGCTGATTTCAACAATGACGGCTATCCGGATTTATTCATTACTAATTTCGGTAATTTCGTTCTGTACAAAAACAACGGCGACCGGACATTTACCGATGTTACCCAAACTGCTTTTGATAACATACCCGACAGATGGTACGGTGGATCGGCCTGGGGCGACTTTGACAAAGACGGGCTGCTCGACCTGTATGTATGCGGCTATGTTGATTTATCAAAACGGCCTGAAAGCACCGACCTGCGGTTTCCGATGGACTTTGAAGGGTTTCCCAACAGGCTATACCGGAATAACGGGGATGGCTCCTTTACCGATGTTACCGAACAGGCCAATGTTGGCGATGCATTTCGTAAGTCGATGCAGGTACTTATTGCCGACTTTAACGACGATAGCTGGCCGGATATTTTGGTAGCAAATGACACGGATCCGAATTCGCTTTACCTCAACCAGGGAGACTGGAAGTTTAAGGAATTTTCAGGCCCCAGTGGGGTCAGCAGTACAGACGGGTCAATGGGTATTGCATACGGCGACTATAACAAAGACGGTAAAAATGACCTTTACATATCCAATTATGTCGGAGAAGCAGACCTGTTGCTTAAGTTGGTGGATAATGAAAGCTCCAATGACGGCGTCCTGAAAAATGTAATCTATAACGGTGATTTCAATTCGCCTGCATTGATGCAGCAAACATGGGATAAGGTTGGCTGGGGAACAGGTTTTTTTGATTTTGACAATGACAGCGACCTGGATTTATTTGTTGCCGGCGGGCATCTGAATGCCGTGAGCGGCGACAACCGGGATGAAAATTTACTGTTTGAAAATGACGGCACCGGCAGGTTTACCGATGTATCGCTCCTCTCCGGAGTTAATGATGCAGGCAAGAGAATCCATCGAAGCGCCATATTTGCCGACTACGACAATGATGGACTGGTGGATATTTACGTAGTGAACAATGGAGAGAAAAGCTACGATTCGGAGGAAGACCGGAAAGGTATTTTGCTGAAAAATAATAGCGAAAACACAAATAACTGGCTGAATATCCGATTGCAGGGGGTAAAAAGCAACCGGGATGGTTTTGGGACAAAAGTCCGGATTGTCACCGGAGATAATGTGCTTGTAAGCGAGCTGGTTTCAGGATCAGGTTATTTTTCAACCAACGCAAAAGAACTGCATTTCGGACTTGGCCAGGCAAAAAAAATTGACCGTATAGAAGTGAAATGGCCCAGTGGAACCACGCAGACTTATGAAAATGTTGATCCCAACCAATCAATTCTGTTCGTTGAATCAACGAAGGAATATCAACTTCTGGCATTTTCAGAATCAAATAAATAATACTGGCGACGCCCAAACTGAATTACAGTTAGTGAATACTTTCTAAAACAGCATACCTAGTTGAAATAATACCTGAACACCAGGGAAGCGCCGCGTGTGCTTACATCATTAGGAAGCCCTTCAAGGGGTAGCCGGGCTTCAAATATTTCCAGGCCCATATTGAAGTCCTCTGAGCCCGTATAGGCAATTTTCCACGCTACTATTTTAATCTGACGGCTTGCTCTCAAAACAAATTCGGGCAGGCTGGATACCATGAAAGTAAGCACCGATCCGATTGGTACATCCGTTCTTCCATGCAGGTCAAAATCCAACGACCAGCCAACCTGATAGACTAACCGGGCATTTCCCCTTTCCAGGGTTTCTCCATAGCCCAGGTTAACATCAGCCACGATACCAAACATATCATTTATACCATAGGCCAGATCAGCCCCAACGCCTACATTTAGCGCCGGTACGGTTTTTGAAAGCGATGGATTGGGCTTATTATTTATTAAATCCTGAACCAGATTACGTACCGATAAGAATACAGCTTCGTTGTTTCTTACTTCCAAATTTCCCGATAGTAAAAGTCGTTCATTCCCTGTTATTCTGAACAGCCAGCCGATCTTAAAGTCTGAAAGCGTATTGATTCCCTGGAAAAGAATACTGCCTGCCTCCGTACCCAGGCGTGCGGAATAACCGAAATCAATATACATTGACAACCAATCCTTGATTTTTTGTTTATACGCCACATCACTATTTATAAAGATCAATTCGCTTTCAATACCAAAAACAATTGAATCGTTTGCATAAATTAACGGATAGTTTACTTTTTGCGTATTGGCAAATCCCAGTCCAATTCTGAAAGAAGTATTTATAAAAGGACTTTTAATCAGACTGCTTCCAATAAACCTGTGAGAGTTGAGTGTTGGTATTAAGTCCTCTTCTAAATTTTGCGCTACAATAGTATCAACATAGAAAGCCTGTATCGCTAGCAACGAAACGTACAATATCCTATAAAAAGCAACTGGCTTCATTTCTTTTTTGCGATGGGAATACTATACCCGACTGATAATCTGACATCGACACTTTTCACCCTGGGAATAGTTTCATTTACTCCGGTTTCAACAATATTGACAATTCCCTGTAAATAAGAAAGATTAACGTCTAAGTGATTTTGTCCAACCTGAATCCTGTATCCCATTCCAAAAATGATAGAAAGATTCACGTCGTTGATTTCATCGAATTCAATATTTTCTTCTCCATTATCCAGAATCTGTTTCACCGGGATTCCTGCTTCAAGACCTGAAAAAAAATGAAATTTCCGGTTATCCGATATAACATCCAGCCATACCGGCAATGTGATGTAATCAAGTTTAACATCAATGCTGTCCCGCAATTCGGTTGTTACTATTACCTGTCCTGCCGGCACTAAGTTTGCCGGTATAACCGATAACAGGGTATCAATCGTTTGCAGTTTACCCCTGAGGCGTTTATAAACGGAGCCAAATCCAAGATACATATCTTTTTTTAGCTGCAACGAATAATTAACCCCTGCGCTGAATCCTGCCGCACCACTGAACACCATGTCCTTGATCTTTGGCTGGTCTCCCCGAAGTTTTGTATTGCCCAAACCCACATGGAAACTCAACTCATTCTGAGCCCGTGAGGGAAGAATGTGGATAAAGAAAAGAAATATACATAAAGAGAAAAATAGTTTCATTCAGTCATTACCGAAATTCAATTAATCAGTTCGAATAGGCTGAGGATATCTTACTCCTCTTTTCAAAAATACCAATTATCGACTATAACTTTCAGAAATCCAATTCAAATATCGTTACTGAATAAAGTTTAATAATTATAAATTCATCCCGGAGATTTAAAGAAAATTTTATTGAGATTTTACAATATGTACTGACTCAGGTCTTTATTTTTTGCCAGTTTAGAAAGCTTCTCCATCACCATCTCTTTTGTAACCACGATTTTGGCGTTAGGGCCGATCGTATCGGGTACTTCATAGAGAAATTCGTTCAACAGGTGGCTCATTACCGTATGCAGCCTTCTGGCGCCGATATTTTCAACCTCTTCATTAATCATAAATGCCATTTCTGCAATTTCATGGAGCGAATCATCCTGGAAGGAGAGTTCCACACCTTCCGATAAAAACAGCGCCTCATATTGTTTTGAAAGTGCATTTTTGGGCTCTTTCAGAATCTGGTAAAAGTCGTCTTTTGTCAGGTTGTTGAGCTCAACCCGGATCGGAAACCGTCCCTGAAGTTCAGGTATCAGATCCGAGGGTTTTGACACGTGAAATGCGCCGGCAGCAATAAAAAGTATGTGGTCTGTCAGCACAATTCCATATTTTGTATTCACAGCCGACCCTTCTACAATTGGCAAAAGATCGCGTTGTACTCCTTCACGGCTCACATCAGGCCCGCCAGACCTTGCCGACGCTCCTGCAACTTTATCGATTTCGTCAATAAACACGATTCCGGTATCCTGCGCAAGCTGAATGGCTTCTTCTTTTACTTCATCCATATCGATAAGCTTGGCTATTTCTTCTTCCAACATAATTTTCCGGGCTTCTTCAATAGTAACTTTTCTTTTTTTGGTCTTCTTGGGCATCATACCGTTCAGCATCTCCTGAAGGTTGATCATCGATGATTCGTCCATCATACCGCCGCCGATCATCCCGATTCCTGCTGTTGACGGCTGCTTGATGCTAATATCAATTTTACGTTTATCCAGTTCCCCATTTTTGATTTTTGCCCTGAACTTTTCTCTTGTTTTTTCATTCAGTTCATAGTCGTTTGCAGGGATTTCCTCCTGTTTCGTCACAGGATGCTTTACCCCTGGCACGGTAAAAGGTTGTTTTGCCTGTTTTGGCATAAGTGGAGGAATCAATGCATCCAGTATTATTTCTTCAACCATTTGCTCTGCCTTCTCTTTCACAGTTTCCTTTTTGCTCGCTTTTACAAGCGATACGGATTGCTCTACGAGATCCCGGATCATGCCTTCCACATCCCTGCCTACATATCCCACTTCCGTAAATTTTGATGCTTCGACTTTTACAAAGGGCGCTTGTGCAATTCTTGCCAGACGCCTCGCAATCTCTGTTTTGCCAACACCCGTAGTTCCAATCATCAGGATATTATTGGGAATTATTTCCGACCGGATCTCTTCATTGGCGTTCATACGCCTCCACCGGTTTCTCAAGGCTATCGCAACATTCTTTTTAGCATCATCCTGGCCGATAATATATTTATCCAGCTCTTCTACAATTTGTCTGGGAGTTAGGTTATTTTCCATTTTATTCATTTTTATTCTACAGTAGTCTTTTTCATAATCAGATTTTTCAAATCTGACGTTAATGTAAACGTGTTTGAAGCGCCTGCTGCATGATAGGTGGCCCGGCTGAATCCGAATTCAAAGGATTTTACCGAAACCATCAGCCCATATGAAATTCCTGCACCACCGCTCACGTTTACAAGTTTCAGCTCTTTTCTTTTTTTGTGATCATACCCGGCTAATAGTCGCAAATGCTTACCCGCAAGCACTTCCATTCCAAAAATTGTGTGCCTGAAAAAACGGTCAACCGCTGTTGGGGACTCATAATCCACCGGCGCAGCCTGCTCAGTCGTATTTGCCCAGTCAGTCAGATCATACATGCTAAACGAAAACCGTACCGGCATATGTTCAGGTTTAAAACTCGTTCCCACCTGCACATTAAACGGAAGGGCAATGTTGTCCGTTTCAGTAAAATTGTTTAAAACAAAGCCAGCATTTTTTATTACCAATCCGGCGCTAAAATCTTTTTCGGGGTGTATAAATACGCCTCCCAGGTCTAATAACAGTGAAGACGCCGTATATCCGGCAATGGTTGAGGCTGCATACTTTACATTTACGGCTAAACGATAATTATCTATCTGATGTGATTTACTGATAGTTAAGGCATATTCATCTGCGCTGAAAGTACCTGTTGACTCCCCGGTATCATCATAACTGTTTATTTCGCCATAGTCAAAATAAACAAGGTTAGCGGACCAGTTGCCTGTATTTGCAATGGACTGACTGTATGACACGTTACTGATTTTGATATCACCCGGATAAATCACATAATTCAACGACAAATACCCATCCAGCGCATCTGAAATCAATGCCGGATTGCTTGTCAGCAGGTTTACATCTGCATCGGTACGGCTTACATTAACGCCTCCGATGCCTGTAAGCATTACTGACACAGGTACATCCAGAAACAGGAATGATCCTGAACCATCCATCTGCGCATAGGCCATATAATTCATAGCAATTAACAAAATCAGAGTAAGAATCGTATTTCGCATTCTTCTTGTTTTCCCGGCTGCCTGTTTATCCAGCCATCACCGTGTTGGCTTTCTCCTCTTTAGAAAACGAAAATATAAGCGGATTATTAACTTTTTCATCCAATACCGCAATCGCCACTACCTCATCGACTGAGTTGACATAATGAATCTGAAGATTTTTCAGATATACTTCATCTATCTCCGCTACGTCTCGTTTGTTTTTTGCCGAAATAATAATTTCCCGTATTCCTGCCCTGCGTGCTGCAAGTAATTTTTCACGGATACCGCCAACGGGAAGCACCTTGCCCCTTAATGTTATTTCGCCGGTCATCGCCAGTCTGCTTTTCACTTTCTGTTGTGTAAATACGGATGCAAGCGATATCAGCATGGTAATACCCGCTGAGGGCCCATCTTTGGGCACCGCGCCGGCAGGTACATGTATATGCAGGTCATACTGATCAAACGCCCGGTAATCTATTCCAAGCAGGTCTGATTTTGATTTCAGGTAAGAAAGGGCTGTCATTGCCGATTCCTTCATTACATCCCCCAACTGCCCGGATAAGGTAAGTTTGCCCTTTCCCCGGCTCAGGCTCGACTCGATAAACAGGATTTCGCCACCTGACTGTGTCCATGCCAGGCCCGTAACCACGCCGGCAGTTTTGTTGT
>QIDJ01000175.1 GCA_003228395.1 Flammeovirgaceae bacterium | reverse complement strand
ATACTGTATGCCATCACTAATGCGCGGAAAAATGTAATCCTGATCAAAGAGATTGATCACCTGAGAGAGGAGATTTCCACGAAATATGATTTTGAGAAAAGCATTATAGGTACCAGTCAGCCGATAAAAGATATGTTCAGGCTTATGGAAAAAGCCACCCGGTCAAATATAACCGTATCTATTTCAGGTGAAACAGGCACCGGCAAGGACCTGGTTGCAAAAGCCATTCACTACAATTCAAGCAGGAAAAAACACCCGTTTGTGGCGGTAAATATAACAGCCATTCCAAATGATTTGCTCGAAAGTGAGCTTTTTGGGCATGAAAAAGGCGCTTTTACCGGAGCCGTGACACGAAGAACAGGGAAATTTGAAGAATCAAATAAGGGGACAATTTTCCTCGATGAGATCGGTGAAATGGACCCGCAAATGCAAACAAAACTACTGCGTGTCCTTCAGGAGAAAGAAGTGACCCGGATTGGAAGCAATGAGGTGATTCCGCTTGATATGCGGGTAATTGTAGCAACCCACAAAGACCTCGCGGAAGAAGTGCGCAACGGTAATTTCAGAGAAGACCTGTACTACCGGCTACTTGGTTTACCCATACACTTGTCGCCCTTGCGCGAAAAGGGGAAAGATATCCTGTTACTCGCACGACATTTCTTAAAGCTTTTTGCCAAAGAAAACGACATGTCAGCCAAACATTTTTCGAATGAAGCAAAAGATAAGCTCTTAAAATATATATATCCCGGAAATGTCAGGGAACTCAGGTCGGTAATTGAACTGGCGGCGGTGATGACCGATGGCGCTGAAATACAAGCATCAGAAATTTCGTTCGGAAGCATTCGAAAAGACATGGATCTGATGCTCGAAGAGTTGACACTTAAAGATTATACATTCCGGATCATCCGCTACTTTCTGGAGAAATACAATGACAATGTTTTGCTGGTTGCAAAACAACTCGATATTGGCAAATCCACGATTTATCGTTATCTTAAAGAAATGGAAGAAACCTGATTAACGAATACCATACAAATATTTTTTACATATGACTACGAATCCCAAACTCCAATCATACATTCAGAAAGAGTCATTTTTTAAGGCGGTAGTTGAAGACGGATCCGACATTATTTTTATTGTCTATTATGATGGCACCATATTGTACCACAATCCGGCTGTACATCATGTTATGGGCTACCCTGTCAATTCTCTGGTCAATGAAAGCTTTTTTGACTACCTCGACCCTGAAATCGTTGAAAGTTTTAAAATAAAATTCAACGAATGTTTGAAATTTCCTTATTCAAAAAATATTGAATTTCGCTTCCGGAAAGCAGATCAGACCTATCAATATCTCGAATTCAATGCAATTAACCTGAAGCATAAAGAAGGTCTTAAAGGCCTTATCCTTGACTGCAGGGATATCACCCAACTAAAAGAAGATGCGGAAGAACTGTTCCGGGCAAAGTTAGCAAAGGAACAATTTCTTGCCAACATGAGTCATGAAATCCGGACCCCATTAAATGGCATTGCCGGTATGGTCAATCTGTTGACAGATACAAATCCTACGGAAGAACAGCAAAAATATTTGTCTGCCATAAAAAATTCGACCGATAACCTCAAAGTAATTATAAATGATATTCTTGATTTATCAGCACTTGAAAGCGGGAAGCTGAAATTTGAAAAAATCGGGTTTAGAATAAGTGACATTGTACCCCAGGTAATAGAAATGTTTCTTCCACAGGCAAAAGAAAAAGGCATAGAGCTTAATTCTGATTTTGTACCTGGTTCTGAAGTTGTATTATTGGGAGACTCCGTAAGACTGAGTCAGATACTGATCAACCTGATAAGCAATGCTATTAAATTTACTTACGAAGGTATGATTTCAGTTAATGCCAAAATCTCTAAAAAAATAAACAAAATTGCGTATGTGCAGATTGATATTAAAGACACCGGAATAGGCATCCCGGATGAAAAACTGGAGATAATATTTGACACTTTTACGCAGGCAGACGAAAGTGTAACACGTAAATTCGGCGGCACCGGACTTGGACTTTCTATTGTAAAGCAGTTGATTGATTTACAAAACGGCTCCATCTATGTTACAAGCGCAGAAAATATTGGAAGTACGTTCAGTTTTACTATCCCGTACGAAGTCGGTACTGAGACAGATTTGATTATTGATGCTCGTTCTGAAAATAACCGTAAACGAGTCAATACACTGCCTGGAATGAAAGTATTGCTTGTGGAGGATAATGATATAAACCGGATGTATGCCGCTAACATCATTAAAAACTGGCAATGTGAGGTAAATGAAGCAGAGAATGGCTTGATATGTCTTGAAAAACATAAAAAGAACAATTACGATATCATCCTGATGGATATTCAGATGCCGGTAATGGATGGCTTTGAAACCACCATTTCAATACGTAAAAGCTTCGAATCTCCCAAATCAGAAATCCCTATCATAGCTCTCACGGCAAATGCCATAAAAGGCGATAATGAAAAGTGCCTGGCAATTGGAATGAATGATTACCTCTCCAAGCCATTTTTGCCGGAAGAACTTTTTAACATTTTAACTAAATATTATACACACCACGAAAAATCCGGTACGGATAACGAAAAATTATCTGTACAGAAAAAATCGTCTGAAAAGATGGCAAAGTCAGCAAAAGGCAGGTGCACTGACTTGTCATACCTTGAGTCAATATCAAATAATGACACCAAATTTGTTAAAGAAATGATTTCGACTTTTGTTGAAACCACTCCGGACATCATCGATCAGATGAAATCAGCTCTTGAAAAAAATAATTTTGAATCTCTTGGCTTGTTGGCACATAAAGTCAAGCCGTCATTAACGTTTATGGGCATACATTCGATGAAAGATACCGTCCGTGAAATTGAGGTAATGGCAAAAGAAAACAGGGAACCAAAGCGGGTTAAAGAACTCTCAGATATATTTTTTTCCGAAATACACAAATCCATTACAGAACTCCGGAAGAAGCTCAAAGAATATTCGTAAAATTTTAAATTACATCAGAGTTTTCGATTGCAGATAGCTGGTTTCCTACCTATGCATGATGGCAATCTTTCTGTAAACAAGTGGTTTTCCTTGTACACCCATCACCAAATGATATAAACCATTCGGGATATCTTCAGTTGATATTGTAATTCTTTCATTTCTGAAGAATAGCTCACCTTCCATCATGGTAAGCCCGCGCTGATCAATAATTTTCCAGTGATAATCATCCCGCGATAATACAACGTTATCATCTATAATAAAATGTAGGTCATTTAGTACAGGATTCGGGAAAATGGTGATATTATTCAACTCTGCAGTGAGTACATCTTCAATCGCCACCGGTGGTTCTCCTTCTTTGTTATCATTGATTTTCCTGTAGCCGGCCTGATATACTTCATTCGTTTCCTGATCCTGAATAAATACAATAATGGCCAGTTGCGCCGGGTCGTATATATCAATAAATTCTTCATTAATATCCCATACAAGACTTGTTTCACCATCTCTTCCGTTTGCCGACAGGAACGAAGCAATATCTACTGTTGTCCCTATTCCGGTTGACGGATTATACTGCCAGTCCTGAATCCAGCTAAGCCCTGTTGCATCCGGCATCATATGTTTTACGATATTGTACGCGATGTCGCCGTTTTGAAGCGCAACCTGTTCTTCAACAACAACGGTGTAAACCCGTATTGGTCTGTCAATGTTCTGGGTTGAACTAATTACCCACCTGACTTCTACAATATTTGAAGTTGTAATTACTATTTCAATAGGGTCAATAGTAAACGGAGCGTCTATAAGCGACCGGCTGTCAACCCGTTGTTTATTAAATGATGGTTCATTATAACGGCCATTGAAGCCGAACTGAATATCATTTGATCCATCCAGCACGGAGTGAATAGGTTCGGATATTCCATACTTACCACTTCTCACACGTGGTACTCCATCATTATCTTCATTGAGGCTGTCGGGATCATCGGTATTTATATGGTAATTCAGGTAAACAAAGTCAGAAGGCAAAAGGATATTTTCTATATTGAGCATTTTATCTCTGAAAATGGAATAATCCGAATAATCCTCCAATGAAGTAAAGTTCTCAACCAGAACCGTCCTGTTTTTCTCGCCCACAAATACATTATCAAATCCGAATCCGTTCAATGGTGCAAATTCATCATTATCCCCATTTGATGCAAAATAAACACGAATACGTACTTTTTCCTGGCCAAGCACCTCTTTTGGCAGCGTAAATCGTGCATTTTGCCAGACCAAAGTAGTGTCAGTCCAGCCATTACCCAGGTTGTTCTGTCCCGGGTTTGATACTATATTGCTGCTATTGTACCAGTTAATGCCCTTATCAGGAGATCCGACAATTTTCCAGGTAGCTCCTCCATTCAATGAATATTCAAGCACGGCCCCATCCTTATTCAGCTCGTTTGAATATTGATAATCAAAAGCAAACATAGGCCTTTCAAGTCCCCGGAAATCGAAACACGGACCGTTTACCACACTTCGTTCGCTGTTAAGGTAGGTGTAAGGAGTAGATGAGTCTAAATTTCCTCCTGTCCACCACACCTTATTATTGTCGACCTGCGTATTAATATTTACCCCGTTAGCCACACCCCATATCCACGACGTATCGCTTTCAGACACCCCCGGCATACTCAAATCTGCTTCAACAAACCATCCACCCCTTCCGACTTCAAAATCTTCAAAATATCCCTGAGAAATTGCTAGGGCATTTGACGGCAGAATTTCTACGCGCTGCAGTAAGGAATCAATACAGTTTGCAGAAGTTCCAACGGTTAGTACCACATCAAATAAATCACCTTTTTGGGCATTTACATATTGGTGATTTGGAGTTTCATATTTTCCAAAAGTTACCGAACCATTCGGATGGTCTCCATCCGTGATATTGTTTCCGGGAGTTCCCTGAACGGCATTTCCATCTCCGAATTTCCACGTATAACCGGATATTACATCCTGAGAACCAGGCAGCAGGACGGTTTTATCTGTAAACCGTGTAGTATCGTTAAAACAAATATTACTCCACTCAAAATCAATGATAGGTGGTTTACCAAATATAGCAGTAATGGTTGTGTCGGCAACACAACCGATACTATTGGCCAGCGTTTTAATCGAAAGTGTAATATCCTTGGCACCCGGATCCTTAAAGAATGCCACAGGGTTCTGGCGCGTATCAACCCGCTCATTATTGAAATTCCATTGCCATAGAATAATTGTATCTTCATCAAACACTTTGTTTACAAAAGACGTATCAAAAAACTGAATAGAATCACGGGCACAAAGATTGCCGATATTAAAGTTTACGACTGGCTTAGGATGAACACGTATGGTAACTGGCGCGATTGATTTTCCGCCGGTTACCGGATCCGTTACCGTATAAGTAACTACATGGGTGGCTACATCAGGCAGACTAGGGTCAAACAATCCATTTTCCGAGTCAATGATTCCCGGACCATCCCATACGCCGGTAGTAATATTTGGATTCAGGTCAACAAATAAATCAATAACGCCCTGATTTTCACAGTAATCCTGCCCCGGTTTCGTGCCAAATTCAATGTCGGGATTTTTATCTATACGTATAACTTTGGAATCACTGTTAACGCATCCTTTAAAATCAGTATAAGTATAGGTAAGCGTATCAAGCGCAAAACTTTCGCCTCCCGGAATTGGAACGGCTATTGGCACGTAGAAACCACTGAGTACTCCATTGCCAACCCAGATTCCCGGAGGAGTCTGCGGAGATGCTAAAAGTACAATTTCCGGATCGCTTTGTGCATACTGGTCAAGCGCAGGAGACAGTATTTCAACAAATGGTAACAAATTAATTACAATGGCAACATCATCAGTGACTACAGGACACGGCCCTGATCCATCCGGATCATTTGATGCAATCGTCAAAACAACCGATCCTGCGTTTATATCTGCTGCTGACGGAGTGTATGTTGAAAGCGGATCATTTGCATCGCTGAATGTTCCGGTTCCGCCACTCCATGTTATGCTGGTAGCAGCCCGCGCAAAGCTACCATCCAACTGGGCTACACCATCTTCACAAATTTCAAAATCAAGACCTGCATCAACTACAGCAGGAGGATTTACCGTAACAACAACATCCGTTGTCGGGCCGTCACATCCATTGGCAGTAGGTGTAATCTGGTATGTTACTGTACCTGATATAACATCATTCGGATTGATCAGGTCATTGTCTATCAGATTCCCGGCTCCATCATTTGCACCAAGAATTCCATTCGTAGTAGTTATTACAGTCCAGCTAAAGGTAGTACCCGCTACGCTGTTTGGGTTCGTAATTGAAATGCTTGTCTGACCTGGGGAGCATATGGTCT
>QIDJ01000019.1 GCA_003228395.1 Flammeovirgaceae bacterium | reverse complement strand
ATTGAAAAAGAATATTTGTCGCAGATAGAATCCATGGTAACACTCGAGAATCTGTACGACAATTATCCACAGGATAGAGCATTGGCTGCGCTAATCATTGAAAAAATGGAGGCACTTCCGCTGAAAGAAAGAAACTTCGAGTTACTGAAGCGGATTTCAGAATCAAACGGTGTTTTAACCCGGGCAGAAATTGTTCCAAAAGAAAATATAAAAAAAGATGTGTACAAAGTGGCTGTGGTCTTTCCGTTTATCTACGAGAATATGGAAGCAAGTGGCTTTTATTTGCGCCGGTCGCTTGTAGTTGACCTGTATGAAGGAATTCGGCAGGGAGTTGAGGCCCTCAAAGAAAATGATATAGACATTGCGTTATATACCTACGATACGAAAGGTGATACGGCCGTGACCGCCTGGTTGCTTCAGAATAACGAACTTAACGGCATGGACCTGATCATTGGCCCACTGGTTCCGGGCCCCAGCAAACTGGTAAATGATTTTTCCTTTAATAATAAGATCAACATTATCAATCCGGTTTCAAACAACCCGGAGGTAATATCCAATAACCCATTTTCATTTTTGTTAAACCCAAGCAGCATCACAATAGGCTTGAGAGGTGGTGAATTTGCCGTAAAAAATATTTCGGACAGCATCAGCAATAAGAACATGATTGTATATTATGGCTATCGGGAAACGGATTATATGATGGCTGAAGCATTTGAGGCAGTGGTTAAGGCAGACTCCTTCAGGGTTATTGCCATGAAACGGGTTCACAGGGATAGTACCGAAATGATTTTTGATCATCTTACAATGAAAATTCCTGTACTTGATTCGCTCGGAAATAAAGTGAAGGATGAGGAGAACCATATTATGGAAGAATTGCTCATTCCGCCTGATAGTATTGGAAGTATCTTTGTGGCAACGCATGATTATAAAATTGCCTCTGAAGTATTCAGTGCGGTGGCCGACCGCGGCGATTCTATCCAGATTATCGGCCATGGGAAATGGCTAAACGACAAAACGGCAAATTATCAGTATATGCAGGATATGGGTATCTGGATGATAGCCCCTGGTTATGTTGATTTTTCGAGCCACCGGTACCAGCAGTTTGAAGACGCGTATGTTAGCAAGCATCACATTACGCCTTCCGAATTTGTGATTGCGGGTTACGAATGCATGATGTTTGCCGGAAATGTGCTTGACCGTTTTGGCGTATATTTTCAGAATGGACTGGATGAAATGGTCATTACGGGTGTAGGTCTGAGAGAGGGGTATGATTTCAGATTTTCAAATGATAATCAGCGTATCCCAATTATTAAATTTGAAGATCTTGATCTCATTATCCAGAACGAGCTAAATGGAAATCAGTAAAATATCCGTAAATATCCATATAGATCTTTATATATCTGTATATATCCGTATGTATCCATAAATTAGCCGGTGCGATACCTGCATATCCTTGTAAAGATTACACGTTATTACCTTTTTCCCATAAAGCGTATTCATAATATGTGTTGGATTTACGTATAATTTTATACTTTTAACCTGTTGAAGGAGATCCGTGTAAACATAAAGGATGAAAACGGTATTTTTTCTAATTCTTTTTAGCTTAATCGCAGCCTTACCGGGTGTTAGTCAGACCATTGGCTATCAGATGAAATACGATGACCCGTATGATATCAATAAATTGTTTGTTCATTTTATTCCCCTGTATGGCGATGTGGCCGCAACCAATATGACCATCGGCTACGGATTCCAGATTGATTATTATCATTTAAATAAATTTGATTTCACGTTCCATGCCCGTAAGTCGTATGGTGCACGCACCGATCTGATGCGGGATGCAGCGGAAAAAAATACGGGTAATTCAAATACCAATAGTCCGAACGTGTATAATATGATTGAGTTAGGTGGAACCTGGCACTGGAAAGACTTTGAAGCAGAAAAGGAAAGCAAAGTTTTTCTTTACAGCAAAAAGGATAAAGGCGCCAGGTGGGAGTCGATGGTGGTGCAAACCACGGCTATTATCGGTAAAGTACGTAACATATACGGTGCGCGGTTAGGCGGAATGTTTTATAACACTTCATTTGATATGAACAGGGCGCTCACCAAACAGGAAGTAACGCTTTCTGATGCTTCAGGAAACCCAATTGACAATACGGCCACATTATTTGGAAATGTGAAGTCAAGTGGCGTGTACCTGGGCGCTTCAATGGCGTGGTTCAGAAATTTCTCTCTCGAATTCGAAAGTAAATATGAGCCAGGAGGTGACGATTTGTTGCTCACTACCTATTTCGATATTCTTTTCGCGTCCGTAAAAGTGGAGGATATTGTTTATCAGAATGTGGTTTATTCTGCTAATCCCATCGATGTAAATAATATTGGCTTCAGGCTGGGCATTCAGGGTAAGTACAATCGGGCACTTAGCTGGGGTTATGGTGCAGAAATAGGCTATCGTCCCAGTGTAAAGACACAAAGTTTTTTTATGCTATTGAAACTAAGTTTCCCTATTTTAGGATCAGATCTTAAGTACAGCAAGATTGATTCAGTGGAACAGGAATAAGCAGTACCAGATAATTTTCATTTTTTACATGTTATGGATCTTCTGATAAAGAATATCAAGGGATTGGTGCAGGTTCGGGATTCCCCTCCGCAAAAAGTATGTGGTTCGGAAATGGCTGAACTTCCGGTCATAGAAAATGCCTGGTTGATTGCAAGTAATGGCAAGATAATGAAATATGGCCGGATGGAGAATTTTACCGGCCTGGATGCCGCTGAGATCATTGATGCTACCGGCAGGTATGTGATGCCGTGCTTTGTAGATTCACATACACACCTTGTATTTGCCGCCAGCCGGGAAAATGAATTTGTGGATAAACTCAGAGGATTGAGTTATGAAGAGATAGCGCGCAGGGGGGGAGGTATCCTGAATTCGGCCAATAAACTTCAGCAAACTCCAGAAGATGAATTGTTTGAAATGTCGCTGGAAAGGGCACATGAAATTATGGGATTCGGTACGGGGGCCGTAGAAATAAAAAGTGGCTATGGACTAACAGTAGAAGATGAATTAAAAATGCTCCGGATAGCCCGTCGTATCGGAGAAGAAACGCCGTTGACTGTAAAAACAACGTTTCTGGGTGCACATGCCATTCCGAATGGCCGTGACCGGAACGATTATATCCGTGAAGTAATGGAGGTAATGATTCCGCGTGTTGCAGAAGAAAACCTGGCCGATTATTGTGATGTATTTTGTGAAAAAGGATTTTTTACCCCGGAGGAAACCGTACTGATTGTTGAACAAGGCAAGAAATACGGATTAAAGCCTAAAATACACGCCAACCAACTGCGTATTTCCGGCGGAGTGCAGGCAGGTGTTCAAACGAGTGCGCTTAGTGTGGACCACCTGGAGTCAATAGGACAGGAAGAAATTGATGTGCTGAAAGGCAGCGCAACCATGGCAACCATGTTGCCGGGAGCGGCTTTTTTTCTGAACAGCGATTATCCTCCCGCCCGCAGGATGATGGAAGCAGGGCTCGCGGTATCAATCGCATCAGATTATAATCCGGGCAGCGCTCCTTGCGGGAAAATGGCGTTCATGCTTTCCCTTGCTTGTATAAAAATGAAGATGACCCCGCAGGAAGCATTCAATGCAGCTACAATCAATGCGGCGTATGCAATGGACGTGGGCGATTTGCTGGGTTCAATCACACCCGGAAAAGATGCCAGCTTTATCCTTACTAAAGAGATACCTTCTGTAGAATATATTCCTTATGCTTTTGGAAGCGATGTGATCGACCGGGTGATCATTAAAGGCAAGATCATTGAGTAAGATAGTTTAAACAGATCAGGCAATTAAAATCGCAGGATATATTGGATCAGGATAAAGTAGAAAATTAGTTGATATTTACACCAATGTTATGCAACCATTCACCATTTTTTTCCGTCTTTTCATAGGTAATCCTTTTAACCAAACACCCTCCCTATGAAAAAGATTGTGGTCATAATTTTACTCGCCTTTGGATTTATTGCTGCCGTGCAGGCACAGGACACCGAAACCCGTCGTGTTGGCGCTTTTGATGAAATGAAGGTTTCGCATGGTATTAAGGTTTTGCTGGTCGCAGGAAACGAAGGTGAAATTACACTCTATGGGCGAAACACTATCCTTAATGACATATATACAGAAGTGGAACGAGGCACTCTCCGGATCAAATTCCGGAATTGGAGCTGGAACGACCGTAAGTTGGATAACCGTCACATCCGGGTGGAGGTCCCGGTTGATGGGTTGTATGGCATTGAGGTGAACACAGGCGCTATTGTTATTTCTGAAAAAGTAATCCGCTGCAAGGATTTGCGGCTTGAAGCTTCTACCGGTGGTGAAGCAAAACTGGAAATTGAAGTGGATCGCTTTGTGGCCGAAATTTCAATGGGCGCCGTGGTGGAAGCATCCGGCCATGTGGAGACATTCCGGGCAAAAGCCAGTATGGGCGCCGAGGGTGATTTCCGTCACCTGGAGAGCGACTATGTGTATGCAAAATCAAACATGGGCGCCGAAATAGAGGTGAAGGCAGTAATAGAAATAGACGCATCTGCCAGTATGGGAGGAATTATATTTGTTTATGGCAGTCCTGAAAAAAGATATACTTCAGAAGGATTAGGTGGCGAAATTGATTTTGAACGGATTTACTGAGGTATTTTTAAGGTTGTTCTTTCATGATTCAAATAAAGCAAGTCAATAGAGGATAAAATCTGAATCTATTGGGCGACGAATTTGGTTGTCAATAAAATGCATTTCTAAGGCGCAATCCCCAACTCTTCCTTATTTTCCTTTAGCACATCAATGATAAACCGGATGTGTTCATTCATGTCAACGCCAAATAATTCGATTCCTTTCGAAACCTCTTCGCGCTCGACTTTAGCGGCAAAACGCTTGTCTTTCAGTTTTTTCACCACCGATTTAGGCGCCAAATCATTGATTTTTTCAGGACGCACATGGGTGCAGGCAATGATGAAGCCTGTTAGTTCGTCGCATGCAATCAGGGCTTTGTCGAGCAGCGTGTTGTAAGGCTGGTTCCATTTCGTGTAATGGGCGGCAATAGCATTCGCTATCTTATCTTCCCCTTTTTCGCGAAGCTTTTGTACAATAACGCCGGGATGCTGGTCGGGATATTTCTCATAATCGGCATCGTGCAGCATGCCGGCAATTGCCCATTCCTCCGGATCTTCGCCAAGCTTTCTTGCATACGCTTCCATTACAAGTTCCATGCTTCTGGCATGACGCAAAAGGCCCTCTGTTTCGGTAAGTTCGTTCAATAGCTGCCGTGCTTCTTCCCTGGTCATTTGGTTTTACTTTAGGTTTTATAATACGATTATAAGGCAATACAAGTTTTAAAACTAAAAACACCTGGTGTAAAATGCACTAATACTCGTAGTTTGAATCAGGGAAAAATATCCGCGGGCTGGCGCCAGGGGCTGTTGAATATCGCTCCGTTGGGGCTAATCCTAATGTTAAACGTATAAAAATAGATAACAGGACACCAATATTTTTAAATGTTATAATTTTAATCCTCTGGCTATCAGCAATATTTACAGAAACAAAAATAATTGACGACAGAATGCAGATAACACGAAAATGATCAGATTTTTATAATCTACTGAAGATCCCGTTTGCGCAGCAGAAGGTAGCTGAGATAAATGAATAATGCGCAATAAAATGCCAGTACCACTATGCTTTCAATACTCATGTAATCCCTGATTTCCATAAATACATATTTGGGAAACGGGACTTTTACCACCTCATTCATTGCCCTTACCGGGAAATAAGGGATAAGAAATTCGAGTTTATCGGGCAGGTTAAATGTGGCAATCGGCTCCACAATCAGCGTATATAAAAACAGCGTGCCGATAGCAAATCCGGATCGTTTTACCAATGTACCGACCAGCAATGCGAAGAGCAGAAATGCGTATGTTTCCAGAAAAAACCCACCGACAAACCCCATGTCTTTAAAAAGGAAACGCATGTCTTCGGGCGGTGTATATATCAATCCAGTGATCAGCGCTATTAAAAACAGAAATACCGTTGCGGCTGCCGACAATAATGTGATGGTTAAAACCTTGGACAACAGGAAATCCCACCGGTCGAGGCCGTCAATGATATTTTGCCGGATTGTTTTGTAGGAAAATTCATTGGTAATACTGATAATGACCACGATAGCCAGAATGAGTTTGAAAAATGTACCGATATATGCCAGGTTGTGCCAGATGTCAGGAAAATGATACAGGGGTATTCGCATCGGATTAAATTCATCGAATTCGACTCCCTTGTCTTTCAGCCATTTTAAAAATTCCATTCCGCTGGCAGTAATTGCCCCCAACGAAATGAAATACATGG
>QIDJ01000106.1 GCA_003228395.1 Flammeovirgaceae bacterium | reverse complement strand
ATCCGTGCCGGAATTTCATTGCTGATTGCCGCGCTGTCTGCACAGGGGGAAAGTGTTATTTCCAATGCCGAGCAGATCGACCGGGGGTACCAGGATATTACAGGAAGGCTGAATGAACTGGGAGCCAGGATTCAGCGGATGGAGTAATCGGTGCGTTAACTATACGTTGTAAAATATTGGCACTGGTGTTTTTAAGTGGAATTGTGTGAATGCGTGATGCGTGAATGCTTAAATGCGTGAATGTGTGAATCCGTGAATGCGTAAATGTGTAAGTTTTTTTACCCACTTCAAGGTTACTCCCTGTGTCTGCCGGTTAACAAAATGAAAAACAACAATTGCACGCAGCTCAAATTTAAGCGCCGGAGAACCTTGAAGCGATACAAGCATCCGTTCAAATTCAGAGCACACCTGACACTAAGGCCACCCCCAAATAATACCTCAACCTGAGCTACTCAGAGACTCTTTTGGACACTTCACCCAAATTTTGGGTAAGTTCATCAGATAATTGGTTGGTTCTTTTTGATTTCTTAACCAATTTGCTTAAAAATTTAAGCATGGAAGGGTATTTATTATCCAGGCTGGTGGAGCTCATGTTTTTCCTGCTAAAGGTTCTGATTCCAGTGATACTGATTTTTATTCTGGCACGTCGATTTATTACTGTACACACAACCATAATCAATAATCCTGTGCCCGATGCAGGAAAGGTTAGTGTCAGCAAATTCCCGGTTAAAATCGGTGACAAGTTAATCTTTATTGAACCTGAAAATATTGTTTTTTTTAAAGCAAACGACAACTATGTGGATTTATTTGATAATCAATCAAACAAATACCTGCTTGATCAGACACTAAATGAACTGGAAAGTAAGCTGCCAAATAGTTTTTTTAAAATTCACAGATCAATAATTGTAAATGGGGCGTTAATAAGTGAAATCCATAAATACCTGAATGGAAGATTTGCGCTTATCATGAATGATCAAGCAAAGACTAAGCTAATTTCAAGTAGATCACATGCCCCGGTAATCAAACAATTGTACAGATTGTAACATTATTCAATGAAGCCGTAATCATTCCACATCGAAAGTTTGCTTATTCACCTAATAAATCAAACAGTTCACAATAAACCTGTTGTTTAGATCGATATCATTGGCCATTTTTAATAGTATCTATTATCTAACTTAAAATCAAAACATTATGAAAAGATGGCCTATAATATTGATTTTCATGGCCTGTATATGGTCATGTGAAACTGATTCCATTCTTCAACAAAGTGTGAAATTTGAATTTGATCCAGGTGTGGTTGCTGCGGCAGAAAAAATAGCGGATGTACGAATTCTCAATGGATATGCAGGCGTGCAACGTAATTCTTTTGGAGAACTTGTAGTAAGGTTTGCCACCACCAACGATCCGGAACATGTTGACCAATTGTTTATATTGCATGGATGCAATAAATCCTATCAAATCAGCAACACGCAAGCCCAGCTCATTGTGTCTCCTGTTGATTTGCTATTAAAAACTTCCAATGAGATGGTTTATCTATCAATTGAAGATTTCCGGGGAAATTTAATCCAAAGACTACCAGAAAGTTTCAAATTTAGTGAATCGATTACAGGGTTTGGTTTAGCAAACTGGAATATAGAAGCTTATAAAATTGAGAATACTGATGATAATTTCAGCAATTCATTAATTGCAGCATTTAATCAAACCAAAATAAGTAAAACTACAGACATGAATCCTCCGGATTGTGACCAGTCATGTGATGCCGGCGGAGTAGGCGCCACCAGCTGCAGTTTATCCGGATCATGCTCGGTAACCTGCGGAGCCGGATATTATGCGTGTTGTCAATGGGGTTTTCCTGATACATGCGGCTGTTGTCCTAATAGTTAAGTAGCTAAATAAGGATTTTAGTAAATGAGGAGGAGAAAAACCTGCACTTCATCATTCCTCTATTCCTTCTGACGACATGCCGAGCAGATCGACCGGGGGTACCAGGATATTACAGGAAGGCTGAATGCACTAGGGGACAGGATTCAGCGGGTGGAGTAAGGGACTGTTTTTGTTATACGTGTAAAATATTGGCACTGGTGTTTTAAGTGGAATTGTGTGAATGCGTGAATATCCTTTTTGAGGCGCTTAATGGCAGGATTTGACATTCTGTAATATGAAAATCCTCACCAAACAGGTATGGTTGGTTTTCAGGATGAAATAAAAACAAAATTAGGTTTTAACTTCTTTTAATTATGAACCGCCGGTACAGATAAATTCCGGTGTCCGCTACACGTAATTATTCAGCATCACCGGCATCACCAGCATCAGCAAATCTTCTTCCTGTTCTTTTTCTCCCGGAAAAATGAGGCCCGCCCGGTTTGGCGCCGAAAGTTTCATTTCAATTTCCTTGCATTCCAGGTGGGTAAGTATCTCTATCAGGAACCGTGCATTGAAGCCCACTTCAATATCGTCGCCCTCATGCTCGCACGAAAGCCTTTCGTTGGCTTCGTTGGAGAAATCAAGGTCTTCGGCAGATATCTGAAGCTCGCTTCCGGTAATTTTCAGCCGCACCTGGTGGGTGGTTTGATTTGCATAGATCGCAATCCGGCGTAATGAGCTAAGAAATTCACCCCGGTTGATAGTCATTAAAATTTCGTTATCCAGCGGGATCACATTTTCATAATCCGGATAGCGTTCATCTATTAACCTGCATATCAAACGCATATTTTCAAATCTGAAAAAGGCATTTGAAATATTGAACTCCACCTTTACCACCGTACTTTCGGCAGGCAGGGTCGATTTCAGCAAATTCAAGGCTTTGCGGGGTATTATAATTACATTGTCGTTATCCGAAGTCACATCTACGCGCCGGTACCTGATCAGCCTGTGACTGTCGGTAGCTACAAACGTGGTGCTTTCACTGCTCAGATTTACATATACGCCCGTCATAGCAGGGCGTAGCTCATCGCTGCTGGTGGCAAATATGGTATTGTTGATGGCTTTGGCAAGCACATCGCTCGAAATGTCAACTGAAAAATCGTCGGATACGTCAGGTACTTTTGGAAAATCCGTTGCGTTTTCGCCTGCCAGTTTGTACCTGCCGTTGTCCGAACTGATCTCAATACTGTACGACTCTTCATCGATTGAAAAAGTCACCGGTTGTTCAGGCAGGTTACGCAGCGTTTCAAGTAATATCCTGGCCGGAACGGCTATACTTCCCGTTTCCTTTGATTCCACATTTATCTCTGTTATCATGGAGGTCTGAAGATCCGAAGCGGTAATGGTAAGCCGGCCTTCGTTGATTTCGAACAGAAAATTTTCAAGAATAGGAACCACAGGATTGGTAGTAATAACCCCGTTAATTAACGACAGTTCTTTTAATAAAGCAGATGAATTAACAATAAATTTCATATAGGTAAGGACTTAAAGTCAGTATATACATTTCGGTAAGAGGGGGTAAAAATAAAAAGAAAATCAATAAACGTAATAAAGTAAAATACAATGTTACCTCAATAGCGATTTATTTTTCAATTCATTCTGAAATCAGCCGGATGCTTGTACAAAAAAAGCACATGCTGTTTATTTAATAGTATCGCCTGGTTGTTATTGAGAAGGCCTAATACGTAATTATTGTCCGTCGCCGGCGGATAAAGTACAAGTGAATTTTGTCGGTTACCTATCTCTTCAAATTTAACCGTAGCATACGGGCTCTTCTTCAACTGGTTGCTATATGCTAAACTATCCTCTTTTACCAGAAATCGTTCGGCCTGCAAATTGGCCGCAAACTGAAGGTAATCCATTACCGCAGCGGTATCCATCGCATCAATTCCCGGCACACTGATAAAATTGTCTGCGTATTCAAAAACGAGATCCTGCAAACGTTCCTCCGTGTAATCTACCGTGAAATTTTTCAGCCTTGCCCATTCCATGGTCCAGATAAATCGTTCACGCCAGTCATTTTCACTCACGTTGTAAATTCCCGCAATAAACGAATGATATCCGGGAATCTGCATCAGGTAGGGTTGTCGGTCATTTTCTGCCAGAAACCAGGTGGTAAACCGCTCCGCATCACCCACCACAGCATACCATTTAACCACTTCCGAATTATTTAATATGCGCACGTTTATCCTTTCTGCGCTGAAAACCTGCAGCAATGAATCGGTAACAGACTCAGAAGCCGGCCGTTTCACCTCTACCTGCGACAGCACCGCAAAAAATACATCCCGCATGCCCTGATCAAGCACATACTTTCCGTTGACCTCCCATACGCCGTTGTTATACACGAGCCTGTTAACAAAGTCTTTCCCTTCAAGAATCACTTCGGTGATCACCGCTTGCTCATCCAGTGTGAATTTGTTTTTTTTAAATGACACGCCGCTTTGGTCTTTACCTGAAAAATAAACCATCAGTGTAATCACCACAAGGGTTACCAGATAGATCAATAGTCGTATATTTTTCTTCTGCTGATTCAAAATGAGGCGTATCTCTTTTTCCTTACAAAAGTTCGAATCACTCCGAAAATAACTAATATTATCACGGGTAAAAGCAAATTCAGAACCTGCCATTTTTGCCGTTCGGCCTGAATTTTCACTTTATCAAGCGGCCGGAGAACGATTTCTTTGTTTCTGGACAGGATTACGCCCTTGTCGTCGAGCATGTATTCAATCGCGTTCATGATAAAATCTTCATTGGCAAATGTATATTGCCCATAATAATCAAAACCCAGGGGCAGGGGCTGCCCGCTCCGGGGGTCAAAAGCATTTCTCACGATGTCACCGTCGGCAATTACCATTATTTTTGTGGGTACTCCCGATGCAATAAAGTCATTTTCTGCCTCAGTGTTAGTATTTCCTGATATCGGTAAAGGCCGGTTTTTAAATACTGATGTAAACGACCCTTCAAGAAGACAAGCCACCGGAATACCTGACTGATTGAATGAACCGGGATCAAGCGGTTTTTTCAGTTCGTCAAGGTCAATTCGTATTGGAGCACTCAGCCGGCGAGAATAACCCGAAGTGAACAGTAATGGGGTCTTTTTAATACCCGGGGCTTTTACCGTATCGATTGAGCTCACAAACAGCAATTTTACCGCATCCAGATTGCGCACCACAGGATGAGCGGCGTACGTATTGATCAACGGATAAAATGGCCAGGGCAAAAGTCGTATCTGGGGCTGGTCGCCCATGTTGCCCACCACCACCGGCGCCGAAGCCGAAAGCATATCCATCACCAGGTCTTTGTTGATCCTGATTCCGTAACGAAAAAGCTGATCATCGAGATCAAGGTCATACGGAAAAGAGATCGCGGTACTGTCAATGCTTGCTACAAGGGCATCAAGCAAAAAGAGTACTTTTCCTCCTTTCATAATGTATTGGTCCAACCTGTATTTTTCGTGAGGCTGAAACTTTGTAACAGGTTTGGCCATTATGAGCAGATCAGTTCCATCAATATTGAACCGGTCATCCATTGCCACCTCCTTCACGATATATTTTTCTTCCAGCAACTTCTTGAAACTGAAAATGTCACTACCTGTAAGTTCTCCGTGGCCTGTTGATAAACCAATGACTTCCGGTTTTTCTTTTGTAAGGGCTCGTATTACACTTGCCAACTGGTATTCAACTCCTTCCACCGACTGATTGAGTTGCACCTCGGGCGATGACCCTTTATTACCTTTAAGCAGCAGCACTCCCTGCTCCCGCACGCCATAACTCACCACCGCGCCGGGCAAAATCCGTTTCTGTATCTGCCGCCCGTTTTCATTCAAAAACACGTCGGTTGGCTGCACCCCTTTGCGGGCGATTTCCATCATAAACTCATTACGCGACCTGGCGCTTCCGGCCAGATCCGGATTGATGAACGAATATTGTACATGATTGTCCGAAACTATTCTGAATTCTTCCAGTGTTTCTCCAATGGCTGCCCGCAACCGCCTGAATCCCGATGGTAAATCGCCGTCGAGATACACCTCCACATACACGGTTTCTTCCAGGTTGTTCAGTATCTTTCTGGTAGGCCCGGACAGGCTGAAGCGCTTTTCTTCTGTCAGATCAAGCCTGAAAAAATACCTTTCTGAAATAATATTAAGTAAAAGAAGGGCAACCAGGCCGATGCTGAATGCAAGAATATCTTCAAGCCGCTTACTGTCCATTCTTACCATTTTCTGCTCCCCAAAATGAGTTTTGTAGTCATCAGCACAATACCTGCAATACTTATAAAATACACTACATCCCTTGTATCAATCAAGCCTTTGCTAAGCGTATTGTAGTGGTACACCACACCCAGCTGATCTACAAACAAGGCATACGCAGCCCATTCATTTATGCCTGAAAGTGCATTGAAGCCCTCAAATATGAAAAAACACATAAATACAGCAATGATAAACGCCACCACCTGATTGGTTGTGACTGAAGACGCCAGCAACCCGAAAGAAGTAAA
>QIDJ01000048.1 GCA_003228395.1 Flammeovirgaceae bacterium | reverse complement strand
CCTGGAAGGTCTGCCCTTCGCCGGCGTCGCGTTCGATGGTTTCGTATAATTTGTCCAGAGCGGTGATGGCTTCCACGAGCAACGAAGCTTTGGGAATGATAAAAACGGCGTCGCTCATGTGGCGGGCAAAGGCCGTGCCCCGGCTGTTCAGTTCTTTGATAAACGGAAATACTTTGGTTTGCACGTGTACGAGCATCTCACCGCCTTCCATCTGCTTGAAATGGCTCCAGCGGAGTTTTTCCTTGTCAATGACCACATCGGAATTGGGTACCTGGTATTTCCCTTCAAACACGGAGGCATAGGCTTCACCGGAAAATCCGGCTTTCTTTTTCGCATTCAGGTCCAGGTCATCGAGCCGCCGCATAAACAGCAGGTAGCTGATCTGCTCGATGGCGGTGAGCGGGTTGCTGATGCCCCCGCTCCAGAACTTGTCCCAGAGTTTATTGATTTGTGATTTGAGTTCGGGTGTAAGCATGTTCTAAAATAAGACGTATTCATTTAAACACAAAGGTCGCCCGTCTTATGGGCGGGGGTGATATTGGTACTTACATGGTTACTGATTTTCATTCTACGAAAGTTAATTTCTTATCGGGCATTTTTCCTCCCCCTAACCCCCTCGGGGAGGGGGACAGAGGTACTTTAATTGACTTTTGCTATTTATTATTTAAAAGTTTTATTCAGTTTTTAGTTTTCCTCCCCCTAACCCCCTCAAAGAGGGGGACATAGTACTTCAATTTATCAGTAGCAATATCTTCGGCCCCTGTACTCCCAACATCTTTTATGTGGTGGCCCCGGAGTAAGCCATATTCAGTACCATAATTTCGTCAGAAGTTCCGTGTCCCCCTCGGGAGGGGGATCAAGGGGGAGGTTTCTTAATTTCATTTTTTTCAATCCAATCTTCAATTTCTCCGCTTACACTATTTATGGCTGTCAGGACATCCTCATCATCAAATCTCAAAACAGTGAATCCGGTTTGTTCCAGTTTTTGTTGTCTTATGCGATCATTCTTCTGCGTTTCCGGATCGTGATGGGTTATCCCATCCACCTCGATAATTAACATAAGCTCTTTACACATAAAATCTGCAATGTAATTCAGTACCGGTCTTTGCCTGCGGAATTGATACCCTCTCATTTGACGTGCTTTTAACACATATTTCCAAAGACAAGCTTCGGCTTTCGTCATGGCAGACCGGTTGGTTCGGGCAAAGCCTTTCAGATTTTTATTATATCCATATAAGTTTGACTTATTTGCTTTCATTTCCTCCCCCTAACCCCCTCGGAGAGGGGGACATTGGTACTTTAATTGACTTTTGCTATTAATTATTTAAAAGTTTTATTCAGTTTTTAGTTTTCCTCCCCCTAACCCCCTCGGAGAGGGGGACAGAGGTAGAATTACGCAACAAGGTCTTCGGTAAATTCTAAAATCTCATCTATCTCATTCGGCATAAACACCCCTAAAATACCATCCGGATCCACGTTGGTGAACGGCTCCCGCACGAGGTCTTTCTTCTCCACCTTGCCGGTACGGAGGATGAACGTACGCAGCGTACGGATAAACTGTATCTGCTGCTGGCTGTAGGTGTTATGTTCGGCAATAAAGGCGTCGAACTTCTCCGTAACCTCACGGGTAAATGACTTCAAATCTTCCAGGCCGAGGATGTAATTGATAAACTGCAGGAACTTCGCTTTTTTATTGTCATACACCTTCCGGAGCAACTCTTCGGTTACCCACGGATCGCGGCTGTGTAAAATTGCGGCCAGCTCTTCCACCTCCTCTTCCGAAAGCGCGGCCCCCTGCTGCAGCTTTTGCAGAACGAAATTCGAAGAAACCAACGCTTTAATAGCCGCTTCTACTTTTTCGCGGTATTTTTCAACCGTCAGGCGCTCGTTTTCCGGACCAAACTCCACGTATGCTTTTATGACCGTCTCATCCCGGAGGTCTAATTCCTCCTCTTTGGGTTTTTCAATGTCCTCCCCAAAGAATTTCATCAGGGGCCCGATGCGGTCCACCAACTCCCCGAGGCCGGGGTACGTAAACCGGCGCCACCAAACCGGTTGGATCACCTGTTCGATATAATCTTTCTCCCTGCGTACTACATTGATGCTCATGGGCAAACTGTCTATTTGCTCCACTAACGCATCTTTAAGTGCCTCATACTTATCCAAATCCCCGTTAAGGTGTACTGTTGCCAGTTGTACCACGTGAAGCTCAAACCGCATGGCCTTAAAATCGGCCTGCGACCGGGCACGCATTACAGGGGCAATCGATCGGTGTAAGTCTTCAATCTGTTTTTTACCAATGCGCTTCCAATAGTCATCTTTCATCACCCTGTCAATCTCAGCCTGCGCCTCCATCACCACCACCGAGTTTGATGGTAAAGAGCGTATATCCTCCTTTAGCTTGTTTTTCACTAATTCCACCGCCTCCGGGTTTTCCTGATCCAGGGCTGCGCTGAGTTCTTCAAGCCTCGCTTCAAACAATCGTACGGGCAAAGCCTTTTGGCCGCGCATTTAACGGCCTCTCGGGGTAATTTTAAAGTACTCGAAATTCTACCACATGTCCATGATCAGAAACGTATCTTTCTCCGGGCACCAGGGCTTTACATGGTTTTCATCCAGCACCCGGGTACCACGGCCGATCATTTGCCAGAATTTGGTATAGGAATACACCGGTTTGGCAAAAACGAGGTTCACCACCTCGCGCACGTCTATTCCCGTATCGAGCATATCCACACTTACGGCAATACGGGGCATGTCGCTGTTTTTGAACCGGTCTATCAATCCGCCTTTGCCATGAACCCCTTTGATCCCGGAGATAATCACCGCGGCAATCTGGCCTTTATGCTCGGGAAACAGCAGGTCAATGGTTTCGACCAGCCGGTTTGCATGTTTCTGGCTGACGGCAAAGAAAATGCTCTTTCCGGGGAGCACCCCGTTGGGGTCTTTGATGCACTCCTCCATAAACTCCCTTACGATGAGCGCATTGGTTCCCTTATTGGTGACTGTTTTTTCGATGTCGGAGCCTTCATAATCGATTTCATCCGGGTCTTTTCCCTCTTCGAACAGCCTGTTGGCGTCTTCTGCCTCCATGGTACGGACGTTTATGCCTTCCTGCATAAATTTTGTCCGGATTTTCAACACCTCAAAGTCCGAAAGGTAGGGCGGATCGTTGTTTACCGCTTCTTCGTACGAATAATTGAAAGTCGGCATGCCCTCATCGCACTCGAACAGGTTGAAGGTATTATGATCAATACGATCGGTTGGAGTGGCTGTAAGCCCTAATTGTATGGAATCGAAATAATCGAAGATGTTTCGATAGACGTTGTAAATCGACCGGTGGCTTTCATCCGCTACGATCATATCAAAAAAGTGCGGCGACAGCCGGCAGTCATCCCTGTCTATTTCATTCAGGATAGCAGGATAGGTGCTCACATACACCCTGCGGTCGGTAACAAACGTTTTCTCCGTGGTGTAGCCTTCCCGTTTAGGCCAGACCGGCGCATTGGGCAGGTGTTCTTTAAAGGCATCCAGGGCCTGGTCGCGCAATGCCACCCGGTCCACAAGGAAAAGTATCCGTTGCACCCGGTTTGTCCGCATCAGCACATCCAAAAGCCCCACACAGGTGCGGGTTTTGCCCGTGCCGGTGGCCATAACCAAGAGAAATTTTCTACGTTTTCTTTCGATAGCTTCCAACACAGCCCGGATGGCTTCAATCTGATAAGGCCGTCCCGATATTTCCTTTTTTATAAGCTCCTCACTCATGGCAGAGGAATTATTTCTGAGGAAGCGTATCCTGTAGAGGTCTTCCCTGGTGGGAAAACCATAGACTTTACGCGGCGGATACCGTTCGGTGTCCCATAAGAAGATATCGTGGCCGTTGGTGTACATCACGAAAGGCATATCCCTGCCGGGATTGTTATGCAGAATACTTTTTGCATAGATGAGGGCTTGTTCTTTACCCCGTTGCGCATCCAGCGAGGCCTTTTTTGCCTCCACCACCGCCAGCGGGTAGCCATCTTTTCCCAGCAGGGCGTAATCGGCAAACTGGTGCCCGGCATAGGGGGCAGCCGGTTCCGCAACCATCCGCGGGTCCACGACAATATCAAGTTCCTCCGTAACCTGCGAAGGGTCATGGACATCCCAGCCTGCCTTTTTCAGGCGTTTATCAATGATCTGCTGCCGTGTGTCTTTTTCTGATTTCACTAAAATATCCTGCACGAATGACGTACTAAGATAGTGATGTGGGAGAGAAATTTAACGATTCTGATTTCAAAAAGCAGATCAGGGTATTGTCTTTATTGATGCCGGAAGGATATTGATTGATATTGATCTGGTAATATTTTAAGGATAAACTGGTCACAGGTCTGCTCCGACTTTAATTATCAAATCAATAAATCCCACTGTTTCATTTGTTTTATGCGGTCTCGTAGCTAATTTAAAGGTATTAAATTTTAAACCCTGAAACCGGAACCGTTATGATTACCGGACCTGCTATTGTTGGGCTTGTCATCCTGAACCAAATCTTTATTTGCAATCGCCTGATCCGGAAAAACAATAGTAAAACCCGTCAAGAAAAGACCTGCTTAATACCTGAATCTGAGACTTACAATTACCACAATGGAAGATAATTTTAAAGCATATTATGAGCAAAAACTGGTACCTGACCTTAACTCGCTGGAGGCCGACCGGTTGGAGGTAATAAAGAAGGTGATGCGGTTACGGCGGATTATGTTATCCATCGTTTTACCCATCACTATTATCACCGGAGTGTATTCATGGGTTCAGTATGGAGATTTATATTTACTGATCCCTGTTATTATATTTATCTGGACTCCGGGACTAATCGTTTATATCGTACGGCGGGTTAAATATGCGAAACCCTACGAGCATGATTTTAAAAATAAGATTATGACGGCCCTGGTCAGATTTATTGACGACAGCCTCAAATATAACCCGGTTGAAAAAATTAGTCCGGAAGAGTTCAAAAGTAGCGGAATATTTAAACAACGGTTGGATAAGTATAGAGGAGAAGACCTGGTATATGGTAAACTGGGGGGTACGGAGATCCGGTTTTCGGAGGTGAATGCTGCGTATAAAACGCAAAGGAGGGAGAATGGGAGAACGAAAACAGAATACCATACCATTTTCGATGGTGTCTTCTTTGTATGTGACTTTAATAAACATTTCAGAAGCAGGTTATATGTTTTTCCTGATTTGATGGAGCGATTATTTGGAAAATGGGGTCAGAATTTACAGGAGCTGGATAAAAGTCATGGTGAGCTGATTAAACTGGAGGACCCGGAATTTGAAAAGGAATTTGCCATTTACGGAGATGACCAGGTGGAAAGCCGGTATATTTTGTCCACTTCGCTGATGCAAAGGATACTCAACTTTAAGAAAAAGACAAAGTCCATGATCTACATGTCATTTGTAGATTCAAAATTGTACGTGGCCATTTCCATAATGGAGGATTTGTTTGAGGCCCGGCTTTGGAAAACGATCCTTGATTACGATTATATTAAATCAAACCTGGATTATTTTTTACTATTCACAGGCATTGTGGAAGACCTGAACCTGAACCGGCGTATCTGGACAAAACAACAGGCGGAAATTAACTAAATATTATGCATCTTAAGCCGGATTAGATTTTGTTTTATGCGCCCTGATATTTATCTTAATAAAAATTTAAAGCCCCAATAACCCCTGAATATTATGATTTATGGACTCGCCACCGCCGGGATTTTCATCTTAATCCTGATTATGATTTACAACAGCCTGATACGGAAGAAAAATCAGGTGGATAATGCCTTCGGAAGCATTGATGTGATGCTTAAAAAACGGTATGATCTGATTCCCAACCTGGTGGAAACCGTAAAACAATACATGACGCATGAAAAAGAAACATTGGCACAGTTAACCGAATTACGTACCAAAGCCATTTCAGGCGGACTATCGGATGACGAGCGTGTGGATATTGAAAATAAAATCGCAAAACAGGTGAGCGGCATTATGGTGGCGGTGGAAAACTATCCCGATCTGAAAGCCAACACCAATTTTCTGCAATTGCAGGGCTCGTGGAATGAAGTGGAAGAACAGATTTCCGCTGCCCGGCGATTTTTTAACTCCGCTGTTACAGATTACAATAATGCCATACAGGTTTTTCCGAACAATATACTTGCGGGCAGGATGAATTTCAAATCAAAAAAGGTATTTGAGATCCCTGAAGAAGAAAAGAAGAATATTGCTGCAAAAGACCTTTTTAGCAGTTGATTATTTACGACCCCTTAGTGTAAAAAGATTTATTTACCTTCAGCGCCGGATCAAAAGCAAAAGCCGTTATTGATATCATGCGCCGCCGTCCGGAGGTATTCAGCCCATCGGAAACTGAGGAGGAAGAGGAACAGAAAGAGGCAGTCTTACCGGTATCTGCCGAACTGGCCGGAGCCTACTACAGCCAC